>JBBRCP010000028.1:0-20040 GCA_038204785.1 Erysipelotrichales bacterium | reverse complement strand
AAATTACGTTTGGTTGTCTTGTGCTGCGCAGAATCTGAAAAAGATGGCCTTATTGACTCACGAAGCTTCTTTACGTCCTTTACTCGTATCCATTAAAAACCAATTATTCTCTCTCCAACAGCGGTTTCGCTGTTTTTTTATGCCCAAAAGAAAAGCACATCTTTTTAAAGGTGTACTTGTCATCAGCCTGAAAACAAACACAAGTACATGTGTTTGTTTTCATGTCTATACGTAAATGAATAGTGTAAGCGGATAGAACAGGTGGAGTTAAGATGAGATTCAATAGCGATAAAATTCGGTTTGAAATTTGCGCTATAAACCTGTATAATAAAAATGCTACTGCAATGGCATCCTTCGAACCAGGTCAGGGTCGGAAGACAGCAGCCTTAACAAGGCAATACCATGTGCGGTAGCCTTTTTTCTAGAAAAGAGGGTAGAAATGCACGAAAAATTCATGAAAGAAGCCATTAAAGAGGCTAAAAAGGCTAAAAACATCGATGAAGTTCCAATCGGTGCTGTTATTGTCTATGAAGGTAAAATCATCGCTAGAGCTCATAACAAGAGAGAGACCAATCAATTAGCGACTTCACATGCTGAAATATTAGTGATCGAAAAGGCGTGTAAAAAACTGAAATCATGGCGTCTTGAAGGTTGCTCACTCTATGTAACGCTTGAACCATGTCCTATGTGTGCAGGAGCAACAGTGCTTTCTCGATTGGATAATGTAATTTTCGGTGCAAATGATCCCAAAGGCGGAAGTTTTGGGACTTGTTTCAATCTCAATGATGTTACAGGACTTAATCACTATCCGGTTGTTATAAAAGGTATACTTGAAGATAAATGTGGGCAACTTCTAAAAGACTTTTTCAAAGAAAAGAGAATCTCTAAGAAAGCGTCAGTTGTATCCGAATCATAAACTTAGCCTATTAAATGGACCTCTATTTTGGTATAATAACAGGGAAAGAAGGCGGATTTTATGAGCTACAAAGCATTGTACAGAACGTATCGACCAAACTCTTTTGATACAGTCGTCGGTCAGCAACATATAGTAAAAACATTGCAGAATGCAATTGCGTCTAATAGAATGTCTCATGCTTATCTTTTCTGCGGACCCAGAGGCACAGGAAAAACTTCTGTTGCCAAGTTATTGGCTAAATCAGTTAATTGCAGTCACCCTGAAAAAGCTCCGTGCAATGAATGCGAAAATTGCATCTCCATACAAGCAGGGAATCATCCTGATGTTATCGAAATTGATGCCGCGAGTAATAATGGTGTTGACGAAATTCGCGATCTCATCGAAAAAGTAAAATATGCGCCATTACAGGCAAAATATAAAGTTTATATCATTGATGAAGTTCATATGCTCTCACAAGGAGCTTTTAACGCCTTATTGAAAACACTGGAAGAACCTCCTTCACATGTTATCTTCATTTTAGCAACGACCGAACCACATAAAGTAATCCCTACGATCATTTCACGTTGCCAACGGTATGATTTTGTAAGGGTCAACAAAAAAGAGATTCAACAGCGAATTGAAGAAGTTTTAGTTAATGAAAACATCACTTTTGAAGAAGAAGCAACTCGTCTGATCAGTCAACTTGCAGATGGAGGTGTTCGTGATGCTTTGAGTATTCTTGAACAATGTATCGCGTATGCCGGGGATCATTTGATGGCTGTTCACGTCAATGAAATTTATGGCATTGCCACAACACAAGATAAACTAGAACTTATCAAAGCGGTATTCGTTGAGAACGTCAGTGAATTAATGGTTGAGATAGAACGCATATCCCAGAAAAACATCGATATTCGTCGCTTAACAACTGATTTGATGGATATATTGAAAGAAGCAGTTATTTATTCCTATACTAAAGATGAAAGTCTATTAAGCAAATTGTCTCGTGAAGAGGTGGTTGATCTACTTCAAGTATCACCGGTGATTATGTTGAAGATGATCGATGATTTGATGGATACAACTGAAAAATACAGAAGTTCTTCTAACTTGTTATCTTATTTTGAGATTTGTTTATTGAAACTCATGAGTCATATGACAGAATCAGAATATGCAACTCAAAGCATCAAACAAAAGAATGTTAGAAAAACAGAATCTATTGTTTCAGCTAAACCAAAAAACATTGAATCAATAACCCCAACGGCCAAAGAGATCGTTAATGAGATTGTCAAAGAGGTCGAATATGAAGCTGATGCTATTCAAGAAAAAGCACTAAAAAAAGAATCGGCTAAAATAAACAAACCCATTAAAAAAGGATCTGAAGAAACAACTAAAGAAGTATATATCGGAGGAAATGCACTCGAAAAAGTAACATTGGATAACGAATTTCTCCTTCAACTATTGGTAGGCGGAAACAAAAAACAAAAACTCGAGCAGCAAGAGTACTGGAAAACAATAAGTGACTATCGAAATGATTTGGAATGGGCAAAGTTTGCGAAACTATTGAGTCAAAGTGAAATTGTTGTTAGCGGTGAAGGATATATTTTGATTGCTGATCCTGAAATATCAACTGTCAATGAGCTCAATAGTCCCGACACACAAGAAAATTTAGCTAAATTCATAGAAAAAATAGTGGGAACTGAGGGCAAAGTCTTTGCCATCACTCAAGATGAATTTAAAAAAATATCAGGGCTGTTTGTCCAACGGCGAGAATTAAGCAGCTTACCGGAACCTTATGTTGTGGAACAAAAGACGAAAGAAAAAGAAGTTGTTACAAGTAAAAACACTGAAATAGAGCCAATAAGTCCGGTTTTCGACCTTTTTGGGGCTGAAAATGTGGATGTTATCACAGAGGAGATACCGAAATGAATATTCAGACGTTAATGAAGCAAGCACAAGCCATGCAAAGTGACATGGGAAAAATCGAAAAAGAATTACAGGAAAAAGAATATAGTTCGAAAATTCAAGGTGTAAGTGCAAGTGTGAATGGAAAATTCGAAATTACTTCAGTAAAGTTGGATAAACAATTAGTCAATGAAGATAATGTCGAAATACTAGAAGATTTAATCATGTTAACAGTTAATCAATGTATTGAACAAGCCAACGCAGAACGCGAAGAAAAGCTAGGTGCATTGACACAGGGACTTAAGATTCCCGGTATGTTTTGACCATGTACCCAAAAGCATTACAAAAAAGCATCGAAAGTTTTCGGAAGTTACCGGGTGTCGGCGCAAAAACAGCAGAGCGCTATGCATTTCAACTCATGGAAATGAAGTTAGAGGATGTTAAGGAGTTTACAGATGCGTTATTGGAAGCTAAAACAACACTTCATACTTGTGCTGTCTGTGGGAATATCACCGCAAAAGATACCTGTGATATCTGTCGCGATACACATCGGGACCGTTCGATCATCTGTGTAGTACAAAATGCGAAAGATGTTATCGCAATGGAAAAAACACAGGAATATCATGGGTTGTATCACGTATTGAATGGAGTGATCTCAACTTTTAAAGGGATCCTTCCGGAAGATATCAATATTGATTCACTTGTTGCTCGTGTTGATGACACGGTGCAAGAAGTAATCATCGCAACAAACCCGACAGTCGAGGGCGAAACAACAGCATTATACCTGGGCAAACGTTTAGAAGGAAAAAATTGTATAGTCAGTCGCCTGGCGCATGGGTTACCAATGGGAGGTCATGTTGATTACGCAGATGAACTAACACTGATTAAAGCAATTGAGGGTAGAAAAAAACTCTAGGGGGCATAAGATGAAAACTGATATCGAAATCGCACAAGCAAATCTTCTTGAGCCGATTGAGAAGATCGCCAGAAAAGCAAAGATTGATTCCGAATATTTAGAAAATTACGGGAAGTACAAAGCAAAAATCAATCTTTCCATCAACGATAAACTCATCGGAAGTAAAGATGGAAAACTGATTCTCGTCACAGCGATCACACCGACTAAAGCGGGTGAAGGTAAATCCACGACGACGGTAGGTTTGGTCGACGGTTTAGCCGCAATGAATAAAATGGTTATTGGAACAATGAGAGAGCCTTCATTAGGACCGGTTTTCGGTATCAAGGGTGGCGCAACAGGCGGCGGATATGCCCAAGTGGTTCCAATGGAAGATATCAACCTTCATTTCACCGGTGATATGCATGCGATCACCTCGGCGAATAACCTAGTCAGTGCTATGATCGACAATCACCTTTATCATGGAAATGAATTAAATATCGATTCCGAATCAATTCTATGGAAGAGATGTTTGGATATGAATGATCGTGCTTTACGTAATGTTGATATTAGTCTTGATGAAAAGAAATCAGTTCCTCGCAGAGAACATTTTCAAATAACAGTCGCATCGCAAATGATGGCGATCTTGTGTTTATCCAATAGTCTAGAAGATTTCCGTGAGAAGATCGATCGAACGATCATAGCTTTCACAAAAGATAAGCAACCGATAACGATCAAAGACCTGAAATGCGGTGGATCTGTCACATTGTTAATGAAAGACGCAATAAAGCCAAATCTGGTTCAAACACTGGAGAAAAATCCGGTTATTATCCATGGCGGTCCTTTTGCGAATATCGCACACGGTGCCAATTCGATCATAGCGACTAAAATGGCCCTTAAACTGGCTGATTATGTTGTTACAGAGGCCGGTTTCGGTTCTGATCTGGGTGCTCAGAAATTCATGGATATTACATGTCCGGAAGCAAAAATGATTCCTAGTGCCGTTGTATTAGTTGCGACGATACGCGCATTGAAAATGCATGGCGGCTGCGAATACGAAGCATTAAAGGAAGAGAACCTCGAAGCACTTAAAGCCGGATTACCTAATCTAGCGAAGCATATCGATATAATTCAGCAATATCAAGTTCCGTTTGTAGTCGCAATCAACAAATTCAGTTCGGATACACAGGCTGAACTTCAATTCCTAATGAATTGGTGTCGCGAACATAATTTACCGGTCGCATTGAATGAATCGTGGGAACAAGGTGGAACAGGAGCACAAGAATTAGCTTCTGTTGTGCTGAAATTAACGGAAAAGGATTCTCAATATCGTCCGCTTGTTCATGCCGAAGATTCCATTGAAGAGAAAATTCTTAAAATCACTCGTCAAATCTACGGCGGAGATCGCGTTGAATACTCGGATGAGGCATTAAGACAGATGAAACAGATTCAAGAGTTAGGATTAGATCATTTAAATGTATGTATTGCTAAAACGCAATCCTCACTGACGGATGACCCCAAAAAATTAGGTCGACCGGTTGGTTTCAATCTACGGGTACAATCATTACAGATCTCATCAGGGGCTGGCTTTATTGTAGCTATTTGCGGGAATATGATGACGATGCCCGGCTTACCGAAAGTTCCGGCAGCATGCTCCATCACAATTGATGAACAAGGGAAAATATCCGGTTTATTCTAGGATATTCTCCCTTTTTTTACCCCATTTTACATGGTACAATGAATCAAAGGAGATTTGCCCATGTCATCGATCGCCTATATCACAGATAAAAATATGATAGAGTTTCATCGTTTGAATGGCAATTCGACCATTAATTTTTGGCGTCCGACAAGTTCGAAGCGCTTCACAGATTTTCACCCCGGAGATCTGCTTTTCTTTTTAGCAAAAGGAACAGAACACGGTCTGCATAAAGAAAAAGGAATTATCGGTTATGGAAGATATACAGGCGGCAATACATTGTCATTTCGTCAGATGTGGAAACATTATGGCTCATTAAACGGGTATTCTACCTCACAAGATCTTCAAGAAGCCATTTTGAAAGTTTCTAAATCAAAAACACTGTCACCTCTTTTTAGTTGCCTTACGTTAAAAGATGTTGTGTTTTTCCAAACGCCAGTCTATCCGAGTGAAATCGGAATCAATATATCCAACAGTCTTGAAAGCTACATTTATCCAGATAAAGAAGACATCCGAGCGACTGCCAAGATTTTACTTAAAGCGAACGAGGTAGGAATCGATGTGTGGACAGCCGTCGTGAGCCATCATGCGATGAATGCGACAGTCTTTGATGAAGATCTGATACGACATGTGTTGCGTGTCGCACTGGAACGTGTCAAAGATTCGATCGATACGGTAAGAGAAGCCAACCGTACAATACGCGTTTTGAATCAGTTCAGAGAACTGACGAAAAATCAAAATGAAATGGAATGGGTCGATTCAAGAAAACACGAAATGTTGAAATTTGATAGTGAAGGGGTAACGTTGACCCTCGCATTCATCTCTTTGAAACAAGATTTGTGGCGTAAAACGATGTATCTTGTCGGTAAAGCAGCATTGGTTAAACAAGAGAGCACTCAGAATCTACAAGGAAAACTAAAACGTTTAAAAATTCAAGTGGTAGTCGATGCAGGAATTCCACAGGAAATCATTGACTGCCTGACACAGAATTCCATTGAAATCGTTACACTTCCCAATGAAAGTAATGAGGAAAAAGAATGAGCCGTTATGATCAAATGAAGTATGTGCGATGTGGGGAGAGTGGCCTATTACTACCACGCATGGCACTTGGATGTTGGTATAGTTTTGCTGAATTCGATTCACCGGAAAATATGAGTGCGTTACTTCATCAAGCTTTTGATTTGGGAATTACCTATTTTGATATAGCCAATAATTATGGTCCGCAGAATGGGGCTGCCGAAATAAATGTCGGGAAGATACTTAAATCAGAATTTGCAGGTTACCGTGACGAATTATTGATTGCGACGAAAGCCGGGCATCAAATGTGGGAGGGTCCTTACGGAGACGGAGGATCACGAAAATACATGTTATCAAGTTTAGATGCGAGTTTAAAACGTCTTCAACTCGATTATGTGGATATTTTCTATCATCATCGCTTTGATCCGAATACACCGATCGAAGAGACAATGAACGCACTGAAACAGGCCGTAGACAGCGGGAAGACACTTTACGCAGGAATATCGAAATATCCCTTAGACAAGGCTAAAGAAGCAATCGAGATCGCAAAAAGAATCAATCTTCCACTGATCGTCGGTCAATATAAATATTCACTTTTAGCGCAGGATTTTGCTGAATCGGGAATCAAGAAATTGATCACAGACGAAGGCTTAGGAAGTGTAGTGTTCAGCAGTTTGGCTCAAGGTTTATTGACCGATAAATACTTAAGGGGTATCCCAGCTGATTCACGTATGGCGAAAGATAACCGTTTTCTGAAACGTGAGACACTAAGTGAGGAATTGATCGTTGTGTTACGTCAACTTAATGAGATCGCAGCTTCGCGTTCACAATCGTTAGCTCAGATGTCCTTGAGTTGGGTGCTTCATCAAGGTGCCCATACCCTTATTATTGGGGCCAGTAAGACTCAACAGATCATTGATAACGTAAGAGCACTCGATCATCTGGATTTCACAAACGATGAGTTAGTTCGCATCCATTCTTTATTGGCTACACTTGATTAAGAGTTAATCTAAATGGGGAAAAAGAAACTGATCTATATATTTCGTTTATTGATCACACTTGTATCAATGACATTAATTTCCTTCTTCTTTGATATTTCATCGAATGTGGCTTACTATGACGATCATGGCATCAATCCGACGGGTTCGCAAAATCTCTTTTTCGGTATTGCAATCATATTATGTATTTGTATACTGATCGTTTGTCTACTCGCACTACATTACATTAAAAAAGAACCACATCGTTAAACAATCGATACAAAACAAGGACCTAACAATAAAATGCTAGGTCCTTGTTTATTGTTGTGTGCTGCGTTTCATTTTGGAAGATGAAGGGACATATTCAATGTTCTCTATCGCTAGGATTCGCATAAAGCGATGGAATGAGGTCTCAAATTCACTTTTGACTTCATATTCGATCTCGTAATCAGTGATACCACGATACGTATTGGTGTCAAAACAAAGTTCTCCCAACGCATCAACAACCATTTCTCGCCGTGTATGACATTGTCCAATCGGAAGTAGCGTTCCGTTAATATTGGCAGATTTCCATAGTTCCATAAATTCAGGCACTGTAAAGATGACCGGATCATTCGCTTCCGTCAATAATGTATGTTCGATAAGATCTCCGTTGTTTTTGATTTTGACAGTCGCTTCACATCGACCGTTTACTTCACGGATACGACAGGCTATCTTTTGCGCAGACAACTGACGGTCAGCCGTATCATAATAGGTATTCGTTTGATCAATCAGCAGACGATCGGGAAAATGAGCGCGCAAACGTTCGAATTCAGCAAAACTTAAAAGAGTTTTATATTCGACTTCGATGTTTTTATCCATGTTTTCATTCCTTCTATGGTTATGATACAATAGGTTTAACAGAAATGGAAGTGGCACGATGCAGCGATATCATATCGTTACCCGCGGAGATCAGAACTCCGAAAACCTTAAAAACCATGTGGTTGAGCGGCTAAGTAAACACGGTTGTGAATTAGATGAAAAGAATCCTGAATTGATTATAAGTATTGGCGGAGATGGTACTTTCTTACGTACGATCCATCAAAATCTGGCTATTCTTGAACAGGTCAGTTTTGTGGGTATACATACTGGAACATTGGGCTTCTTTACCGATTATTCACAGTCGGCGATCGAAGAGTTCCTCAACGATGTCATATCGAATGAACCACTGATTCACGAAGTTCCACTACTAAAAATTCAAACCTTTAACGGAAAACTCGAAAATACTTATTTCGCAGTCAATGAAATGCGCGTTGAGAATGTTATGCAGACACAACTGATGAATGTTTTTATTGATGATGCTCTGTTTGAGACATTCAGAGGTACCGGAATGTGTATATCCTCGCAAGCGGGATCAACAGCGTATAATCGCTCACTTGGCGGGGCTATTCTTCAAGAAGGATTAGATTTCATTCAAATGACTGAAATCACAGGGATTCATCATCAAGCATTTAGATCGCTTGGCTCACCGTTGCTCATAAGAAAAGACGGAAAGATCCGTCTTGAAAGTAATGATTTCGAAAAAGCAATTCTCTGTTATGACCATATGTATACGAGTCTGGAAGGAATCACAAAGATCGAATGCAGCTACTGTAGACGTAATATTCGCTTTGCCAGATACAAAAATACATCCTACTTACAAAGACTGAAGAGCCTCTTCTAATGAGATCTTCGGTTTTTATTTTCACTACTCATTGCAAAAATGATTGCTAATGGAGGTATATACGATAATAAAGACGAACCCCCAGCTGAAATCAAGGGTAGTGTAATCCCTGTGATGGGCATTATTCCAGAAATCATACCCATATTTTGAAATTGCTGGAATAATAACATTCCGATCAATCCGGCAACCATGTATTTTTCACGCATCTCCGTATAATTGAGTGCGATCGAGATAATCTTAATATCCAGCAATAAACTCAACAATAACACAAATGAAGCTCCGATAAAACCAAAGTTCTGAGCGATGACCGCAAAGATAAAATCATTCTGTGGCTCCGCAAAATAAACGAGCGTCGACTGCAGTCCATGGCCTGTCCAACCGGCCGAACCAATCGCTAATAGAGATCGATAGAGTTGTAATCCATAAGAATTACTATATTGTTCATTTTGTAACCAACCATAGAAGCGATTCAGTTTATATCCACCTCCAAGAATAGCCGAGAGTATATCCGGCTGATTATAAAAGAGATAGATAGATGCACCAAAGCCAATAATAATGGCAGCTCCCGCAAAAAGAGTCCATTCTCGACGTACTCCGCCAATCGAAAGCATAGCGAGTATACCGATGACAATAATGATCGGGATACCGGTATCCGGTTCCATGACGATCAATATTAACGGTAGAATGGCATATTTGGCCACTTTAAAGAATAAACTAAAATCACTTTTAAACGACATTTCGGTCTTATCCTGATTATGTTCATGTAAGACATTGGCGGTCATAATGATCAAGACAACTTTCATAAATTCACTTGGTTGAATCGTACCGATACCTGGCAAGGTGATCCAACCGCGGGTACCATTAACAGGCCATATGAAGGGAAGATTGATATATTTATCCACGATCAACAAAAAGAGCAGAAACAGTAGTATCCAATAGAAAACATGGATACCGGTGAAGAGTCGGTCGATCCCGAAGAAGATCAACCCGACCAGAAGTCCATAACCGATCAGATACCAAAGAGATTGTTTCAAAATGAGATCTAGTCCGCTTTTCCATGAGGGTAATAAGGGAATAGCTCCGAAAATAGCCACCATACTGGTGATCGTCATTAAAACAAGCAGGGTAGCTAACTGCTTATCAATATGGAATGGTTTTTTAGATTGGGTTAAGCGATTTTTTGGCATATATGTTCCTTCAATGTGTGTAAGGTATGTGAAAATGAATAAAATCATTGGTGCATTGCCCTGATTTCAGTATAATGGTATCATAGATTGCGAGGTGATGGCATGAGAAGATGGCATTCTTTGATTGAAATTCTGCAATTTCCTTTGGAAGTGCTGTTTTTGGCGACAGTATTGTTGGGGACCGGCAGTTTACTGCTGAGCACTAATTTTTCAACGATATTGACAGTCAAAGGCGAGTACATAACCCTTTTCGCAGAACTATTCCGCTTCTTCGGCGGTTTTATTATATTGAATTTTCCTTTATTGATTTTGATCAAGTCACTGGCAAAACGCTATGACGACTCGGTTGTCGTCTTTACCGGAATTTTGGGTTATATTATGTTTCATGTGGCAACGATGTTTTTTGCTTCAACCAAAATGCCGATTCAAGCTTATTATGCGATGTTTGGTCTTTCGGTCGATGCATCGACCTTACAACTTACCGCATCATCGATCTTGGTACCGATCCAAACCGGATTGGTTGCCTTGTTTATCGTAAGTGCGATCACACGCTTTTCTTATAAACGTTCACGTCGCAGACTTCCTTATGGGGTCTTTGGGTTTGTTGACCGTAACTTATCAACAGCGATCTCGACCTTGTTTTTTAGTCTATTGGCAGGAATCGCGACAGCCCTTATCTGGCCGGCTGTGATCAGTGTCTTTATGGGCATCTTCAACTTTATTGCTGCAGATATCGGAAATCCCGTGAATTTATTTGTCTATGGAATCATGGACCGACTTATGAGCATTTTCAATCTATCTGGATTGATACGCGGAATGTTTTGGTTTGGATCACTCGGAGGTTCTTGGATCGATTCGTTCGGTGCTAATTATTTGGGTGATGTAGGGATGTGGACAGCTCAGCAAGCCGTTAGTATTGTTAATTTGGGTCCGGGTCGCTTGATCACACCGTATTTCGTACTTAATATCTTTGCGGTACCGGGTCTGTTGATCGCTATTTATCGAACATTTACCGATAAAATCGAACGTCGCCGTTATTTGGGTTTCATGGTTTTGGCGATTGTCCTTTCGATTTTCTCGGGAACGTTATTACCGGTCGAAATCTATTTGTTGATCATGGCTCCCTTACTCTTCGTGTTCCATATCTTTTCTACCGGTGTCTTGTTTGCGCTGTTTCAAGTCCTCAAGGTGGCGGTTGGTTATACATATACAGGTAATGTGAGTGTCGGGATACCGGGAAGTGTGATTGATCTGATCGTTTACTGGCGTAATCCGGGGATGCAACGATCTTTGTCACTGATCATTGTGGTCGGAGTTCTGACGTTCTTGATCTATCTGGCTGTAACAACTGCCTATTTCCAATATGGAGCGGTTAATTTAGTCAATCTGACGGAAAAAGACTCTAAAGTAAAGGGTTTACTGGAAAGTATCGGTGGTTTAGGAAATATTCGATTGATCAATGCTTCACCGGCTAAGTTGACGGTTCAGGTCTATGACCGAAGCGTGGTTGATTTCTCGAAGATCCAACATCATGATGTTAGCCGAATCGTTGAAACTCGAGCCGGCTATGCGTTATCTTTTGGATCCTGCAGTTATATGTTGTGGAGCGATATCAAAAAACGAATGGATGAAGAGAAACAAGGTGTGTAAGCACTTTGTTTTCATGTCAGTCGGATAAATTTGTTATAATAGAGTTCGAGGTGGACTTATGGAAAAACTGACACCCATGATGCAACAATACATGGAAGTAAAGAATCAATACCCGGATGCACTCGTCATGTATCGGCTCGGTGATTTCTACGAGTTGTTTTTCGATGACGCGAAAATAGCTTCATTGGAGTTAGATCTAGTTTTGACCGGTCGCTCCGCCGGAAATAATGAACGGGCACCCATGTGTGGAGTCCCACACCATGCGGTCAGCTCGTATGTACAGCGGTTAGTAGAAAATGGTCATAAGGTATGCATGGTTGAACAAATGGAAGACCCGGCGACCGCTATCGGCATCGTACGGCGAGATGTAGTGAAAGTCGTTACACCGGGAACGGTGTTAGATGAAGTATCGGATGATAAGACCAGTATTCGCATTGCTTCACTGACCTCATCAGCGGGTAAATACATTGCGGTGATGTGTGAACTGGCATCTGGTGAGACACAAGTGCTCGAATTCCCCGAAAAAACGTTCATGTTGCGCCAAAGTCTACTGAAATATAATATCCGTGAATTGGTTCTTCCCAGCGATTTCAGTGAAAAAGTTCGCAAGAATCTACGCGAAAATACAGGTATCACGATTTCTTTTTGTGATATCGATCAGATTCCCGAAGCTTATGAAGAGAATATCAGTGAGATCACAGACATCGTCAAACGTTCTACTTATGGACGACTATTACACTATCTCGATACGACGCAAAAGCGTTCGTTGCGTCATCTGCAACTTGTTGAAGATGATCATCGTGACCAATGGATGGAAATGGACTTTAGTACACTTCAGAATCTTGAACTGGTCAGTCCAGCCCGTACTTCCAGTAAAAGTGAGACCCTTTTAAGTTTTCTGGATCAATGTCAGTCCTCAATGGGCAGCCGTTTACTTCGAAAATGGATCGAACAACCGCTTAACAATCTCCAAGCGATCCATCAGCGGCAAAAACAAGTGACTTTCCTTGTGGAAAACTTCATGGTTCGTGATACCTTACGGACATCGATGCGAAATTGTTATGACGTAGAGCGGTTGATTGCTAAAGTAGCTTTCGGTTCGGCTAATCCGCAGGATTGTCTTCGTCTACAGAAAACATTAACTCAATTACCGATCATCATGGACAGTCTTCGTCCGGATCCGGCGTATACGAGTTTGATCACGATCGATAGGTGCACGGAGCTCTTAACGATACTTAATTCGGCACTAAACGAAAACCCTCCCGCTTTATTAAAGGATGGCGGGGTATTTAAAGAAGGGTATAATGCAACGTTAGATGATTATCGAAAAATTCAGAAATCCGGTAAACAATGGTTACTTGATTTTGAAAACCAAGAAAAAGAACGCACCCAGATCAAGAATCTGCGAATCGGATATAATCGTGTTTTCGGTTATTATATCGAAGTTTCAAAAGGTAGTGTGGCGCTGATACGTGATGAATTCGAATATACGCGTAAACAAACGTTAGCTAATGCAGAACGGTATATTACACCGCAATTAAAGGAAAAAGAAGATGCGATCCTGCATGCGGAAGAGCGTTCAATTCGCTTGGAAACTGAATTGTTTAAAGAACTGATCGAGACGATCACGCATTTTCTCGCTAAACTTCAAAAGATCGCTAAAACATTAGCGACAGTCGATGTAGTACAAGCCTTGGCGATGTTGAGCCAAAACAGTGGCTATGTGTTACCGAAATTTCATGAAGGAAGAAACCTTGAAATCCTTGAAGGAAGACATCCGATCTTGGAAGCGAAGACACGCTATATTCCCAATAACTGTAAATTGAGTGAAGAAACACCGATCGATATTATTACCGGACCGAATATGGGAGGTAAAAGCACCTATATGCGTCAAGTGGCTTTAATTATTGTGTTGGCTCAGATGGGGTGTTATGTCCCCGCCGATAAAGCATCACTTCCATTGATTGATAAGATTTTTACCCGTATGGGAGCCAGTGATGACATCATGCAGGGTCAATCTACATTTATGGTCGAAATGACGGAAGCGAATCTGGCACTTCAAAATGCTACACAGGATTCGATGATTTTCTTTGATGAAATTGGGCGAGGTACATCCACGTATGATGGGATGGCGCTTGCACAAGCGATGTTGGAATACCTGGCGACAGTCGTTAAGTGTAAGACGTTATTTTCAACACATTATCATGAACTTACAAATTTAGATCAGTCACTTCCTCAAATCAAGAACGTCCATGTTGAAGTGCATGAAGAGGGTGAAACCGTCACCTTCCTCTATCGAATTAAGAATGGTCGATCAGATCGTTCCTATGGCGTTAACGTTGCTCGGTTGGCAAAATTGCCACCAGCGATTTTACTAAGAGCGAATACATTATTGAAAGAATTAGAAAGCAAGAAACGGGTTGTCCAGCAAAGTATGGAAATCGTCGAGATGGTCACGATACCAAAACCATTAGCGGAAATTCAAGAGAGTCTCGCAAAGATCGATCCTGACAATATGACACCGATGGAAGCTCTTCGCTACATCAGTGAATGGAAAAGAATCACAACAAAAAAGTAAAGTGAGGTGATGAAGCATGGCTCTAATTGAACGGTTAGATGAACATCTAACCAATATGATCGCGGCCGGAGAAGTAGTTGAACGACCAATGGGAGTGATCAAAGAATTAATCGAGAATGCCCTGGATGCCAATGCGACATCCATTGAAATTCGTATCAAAGACGGTGGAATCGAAAACATGGAAGTCAGTGATAACGGATCCGGAATGGATCCGGAGGATGCTTTAATGGCGTTTGAACGACATTCTACCAGTAAAATACATACAAAAGAAGATCTCTTCTCCCTCCACAGTTTAGGCTTCAGGGGAGAAGCGTTACCTTCTATCGCTTCGGTCAGTAAAGTAACCCTTACCACCAGTGACGAAACGACGGCTTCCTATGTTCAGATCGAATACGGAAAACGAATTCTAGTTCGTCCCCATGCGCGTGCTAAAGGAACAACCATCTTCGTAGAAGGCTTATTTCGAAAAACACCGGCGCGTCTAAAACATCTAAGGACAGCGAGTTATGAAAGTTCACTGATTACAGATCTAGTCGAAAAATTTGCGCTTTGTCGACCCGACGTCGCATTTAAACTAATAGATGACGAAAGTGAAGTGTTAAAAACAAATGGTAACGGTCAGTTAATCGAAGTCATCGCACGAACTCTCGGCAATCAAACTGCACGCAATGCGCATCTATTCAGTGCAACGGATTATGACTTTTCGATCCATGGAGCAATGATCCTACCGCAACAAAACCGCTCTAACAATAAAGGTATTTATGTGTTCGTCAATCAACGAATCATTCGCTATTGGCAGTTACAAAAAGCTGTCGCAGAAGCATATCATCCTTATATGATGCCGGATCGCTATCCGATCGTGATCTTGAATATCGAGATGGATACGACATTGGCAGATGTGAATGTTCATCCTTCAAAATGGGAGATCCGTCTTTCCAAAGAACAACAATTACATTTTCTGGTACTCGATGCATTGCAGAGCGAACTCAAAAAAATCACAGCCGGACCGGAATTCAAACAGACACAAGTAATGAGTGAACATATGGTTCAAGAACCGTTATTTGATGTCGATCATCCAACGTATTATGCGAGTAATGAAGCAAATCCGATCGAACATCCTACCAACAACAGTGAGATTGAAGAAGTGTCAGTAAGTGAAACGGAACCCTTGTATCAACAAGTGACTCCGCAACAAGCAAATCCCGATTCTTTTCCACAGCTACAATTGATTGGTCAGATGCATGGACGCTATATCTTAGCATCGAGTCCCGACAGTCTCTATATGATTGATCAACATGCCGCCAAAGAACGAGTTAATTATGAGTTGTTTCAAGATCTCTTACTAAAGGGTGATTCTACCGAGCAAACACTGACAGTTCCACTTACGTTTCAAACAAAACCAAGCATCATGAGCCGCTTCGACGAGTTACAGCAATTATTCGCAAAACTCGGGATCAACGTGGAAGCGTTTTCTGGCAATACACTGGTATTCAGAACGCTACCGATCTGGGTAAGTGAAGTCGATGAAACAGCCTTTTTGGAAGATCTGGTAGAAAGATTCGAAAACGAAAACAAACTGGATCTCGAACATGTACGCAAAGAAGCCCTAGCCTCTTTGGCGTGTCATAGTTCAATTCGATTCAATCATGCCTTAACGCATGCCGAGATGAACAATATCATCGATGAATTACGTCGGTGCCGTCAACCATTTAATTGCCCGCACGGACGCCCGACATTGATCCGACTCACAACAGATCGCTTGTTTAAGGAGTTTCAACGATGAAAAAAGTGCTTGTGATCGTCGGACCGACCTCGGTCGGTAAGAGCGACCTTTCGATTCGTCTCGCCCAACTGTTACCTTCCGAAATCATCAGTGGAGATAGTATCCAAGTCTATCGACAATTAACGATTGGAAGTGCCAAAATCACTTCAGAAGAAATGAAAGGCATCCCGCACCACTGTATCGATACATTGGATTATAATGAATCATATAGTGTGTATGATTTTCAAACACAAGCCCGTACGGCAATCGATGCGATTACAGAAAAAAGTAAATTACCGATTATTGTCGGTGGAACGGGCTTCTATATCAAAGCCGCTCTTTATGACTATACCTTCGAAAGTGAACAAGCAACAACAAGCACTGAGATGAGTGAGACAAATGAAGAACTCTATCAAAAATTAATTGAAATCGATCCGCAAGCAGCTCAAAAAATCCACCCCAACAATCGAAAAAGACTGATTCGGGCACTTACGATCGCTTCACTCGGAAAATTAAAGTCGGAAATCGAAAACGCTCAAACACATCAGCCACTGTATGATATCTATATGGTAGTCCTGGATGTGAAGCGAGATATCTTACACCAACGCATCGAACAACGAGTTGATCGCATGCTTACCAACGGACTTGAAGAAGAAATCCAAAACTACTTCAAAGACCAAGCGTCTTGGAACTATCAAAGTTTTCAAGGAATCGGATACAAGGAATGGCTACCTTATTTACGGGGAATCCAATCAGTTGAAGAAGTTCGTCAAGCCATCATTTTTCATACTAGACAGTTCGCTAAACGACAATATACATGGTTTCGGCACCAATTCGAGGCTACATGGGTAGACTCATCGGATGTTAAAGCAATCAACACACTTATTGAAGAAATAAAAGACTGGTCAAATCAGCCGAAAGGAAAATTATGAAAAAAATCGTACTGGCAGGTGGATGCTTTTGGGGTGTAGAAGAATACTATCGACGACTAAAAGGAGTGACTTCGACACGTGTTGGATACGCTCAAGGAGATTTCAAAAATCCCACCTATAGTCAGGTATGTACCGGACAAACAAACCATGCGGAAGTAGCGGAAATCACCTATGATCCAACGGTTATCCCTTTAGAAAAAATCCTCGAGCACTTATTTAGAATTTGCGATCCAACATCATTTAACCGTCAAGGCGGCGATATCGGTACACAATACCGAGTCGGAGTCTTTGCGGATGATGAAGCGGAACTCAGTGAAGTCAAAGACTACATTGATACTAGAAGAAAAGATTACTCAAAACCAATCGTTCTTGAAACGAATGTGTTAAAAGAATTTTACGATGCGGAAGATTATCACCAACGGTATCTAATCAAAAATCCATCAGGTTATTGTCACATAAACATGCGCTTGATCAAACCAGAAGAACTCAAAGAAGAATATCGTAAATAACCGGGAAACCGGTTTTTTTTAGGAAAGAACGATCTTTTCGCATAAAAGTAACTGAGGTAATCGCATGATCGAATTCAAAAATGTTACTAAACTCTATGGGAAAACAAAAGCGTTGAATCAATGCAGTTGGATTGGGTTAAATCACGAGATCATTGGAATCTGCGGACAGAATGGAAGCGGAAAGACAACACTCTTTCGCTTATTGTTAGGGCTATTACAGCCGGATAGCGGTGAAATCCGAATCAACGGTGAGATACGTTCAGCTTCACATCATCCGCTGTTTGGCTACATACCTGAACAGCGAAGCCTTTTAAATGATCTTAAAGTAAACGAACAATTACACTACTTTGGAAAACTAAAAGGGATGGAATCATCAACGATACAACACCATATCGATCGTTTGGCCAATGAACTGGAAATCAGCCATGCTCTTCACAACACAATCGGTTCATTATCAAAAGGCAATCAACAAAAAATTCAGTTGCTGGCAGCATTGATCCATGACCCGCAGTATATAATCTTAGATGAACCTTTGACCGGTCTTGATTATGCGAACGTAAAACTATTTCAAGATCAATTTACTAAATTAAGTAAAGCCGGGAAAACAATTCTTTTATCCAGCCATCAATATGATTATCTGGATGATTTCTGTACTTCTCTGATCGTTTTAAAGAAAGGCGATATGATACTGTCCGGTAATCTTAATCAACTGAAAGAACTATCCGGTAAATGTACCATCACAGTTAATTCAGATTCCTGCTGGATGGATCACGTTAAAGAGTCCGATTCTGTTGAAGCCTTTGGCAACAAGATCAAGATCACAGTCGATAATCGAACCCAAGCGAAACGACTGTTGTCTACGTTGAGTAAAGATAATGGAATCAAAGAACTTGAGATGAATCGAATCGGAATCAAAGAACTGATAAGAGGATCAAATGGATGAAACAGTTGATACATTTTTCACTAAAGCGTCGATTTTTAACAAAAACATCCCTCATTTTACAAGTATTGATGTTCATCATCCTGTTCAGTGTAATCAATCTCGATAAGATCAGCACTGTGTTTAACTTAAATTTGGATCGAAATATCGAAATATCCACCAATGAAGACACATTGAAACAACTACTTCCAATCGAATTATGGAATACCTATGGTTTTGATCTAACAATAAATGAACAAAGCAAACTCAAAATAAGTGTAGATACTACCGGATATCGAGTTCGTTCGGAATACCCAATCGATCTATTGTTACAAGCTAAGATCCAACAGATAGTACTCACACTTCATCAACGTAAATACTTAAGCGAACATCATGAATCGGTCACTGAAATGATCATGAATTACGAAAACATCGATATTACGTATGATATTGAACATAGTGTTCAATTATCTCAAACCAAACAAAACATGATCTTTATGGTGATCACTTCAATCTATTTTATGATGTTGAATTTCGCGGCAGTGACTTCGAATGAAGTAATTTTGGAAAAAACTTCCAACTTACTTGAGATATTACTTACCTCGGTTTCTACGTCAACTCATTTCATTTCGAAATTGATCGTCGGATGGTTAAGTATATTGATACAAGCCATTATCACCGGTGGCTTCGCTGCAATCTTACTTTGGCAGCGAAATAGTACTGATTTAGGGAAAGGATTACTTCAATTTATTGCCCATTTCTCACTAATTCCATCAAATATTGTCAGTTTTAACGGATTGATCGCTTTTTTAGAGATCGACAATAAAACAATCTTGACCTTTCTTTTTGGATGTATCTTTCTATTATTAGGGATACTACTGGTTCAAACAGCCTTGGTCATCGCTTCCAGTCGAGTCAAGACCATGGAAGAAGCCGGGAGTATCCAAGGCCCTTGTTATATACTGCTTTTACTTATGTATTATTTAACGCTATCACAAAACTCAATAGCTCAGCTCAGTTCGGGATTGGGATATATTTTATCATTCGTTCCTTTTTTCTCGATGTTGTTTATGCCTGCACGATTACTCTTGCAACCGGTCATAATGGAAGAAATCTTGCTCAGTGCATCCTTTGCGATTGCAGCATTGTTGATTCTATTGATCTTTGGTCGACCAATCTACCAGCGAGGAGTCCTTGGTGAAAGAAAAATAAAACGTCCACTTGTGAAATATAAGACGAATGTTGATAAAGTTTAGGGCTTTCATTATATAATAATAACAATTTTGCTCAAAAGTGAAACATTTAACATATTAAAAGTTGACTGTGTCTTTTAAAGCCATTATAATTCAATATGCAAGGAGGAATTTAGAAATGAAAAAGTTAATCGTATTAGTTGCTGCTGCATTGTTAGTTTTCTCAGGCTGT
>JBBRCP010000027.1:0-20215 GCA_038204785.1 Erysipelotrichales bacterium | reverse complement strand
CGGCATCGCCAAGTTATCAGAGATCATAGATAAAGTCCTCACGCAAATTATAACTTAAATTACAATTGTGCGAGGACTATGAATGAATCATTGATCAGTATTTTTCAAGATGGCGAAGATTCATCTTCGTCACTTTTTTATGGGCTTATGATACGTTCAACTAAAAAAAGAATCACATTTCTGTGATTCTACTTCAACGTATAGGTGACTCAATTCGCAAAGAAGGCAAATGTGTCGGTTGTATAACGAGGATTGTCTTTAATAATCTGCAAGACTTCCAGTAAATGCGATGACTGAATCATGGAAGTTTCCTGAGGAGCAACATAGTTAGCTCCGGCATCTTTGGCAATTCTGCCTGTGGAGTCTAGCAGCAGTACCGGTAAAGGGGTGTTACTGACTCCCTTATTTGAGATAAACGGTAGAATTGCTTTGATCTGATCGACAGTTAGTTTGACGTACGTCAACTTTAAGGATGTCGCAGGTGCGAGTCCACCTTTGTAATCATAACTTGGACCTACAATTCCCAATGAGGTGTAGAAATAATTATTTTTCTCACTAGGTTCAGGAAGAATCAGCACAGATCTGATTCCATCAAGTGAAGGTGCTACAAAATTGATACCTTGAGCGTTCAACCAAGAAATGGTTTCCCGATACCTGGCGTCAATAACGATAGTATCCGTTGCACAGGTCGTCACAGAAGAAATCAAGCAACCTTTGGCGTAGAGATATCCTTTTGTGGTATATCCCGGGAATACAGCTTGTTGATCACTCAGACTTTCGGTGTCTTTGGTGTACAACGCTGCGAAGGCTTTAAAATCGAAACTAGGCAAACTGACCGAAGTGGTACGAAGAGCATCATATAGACGAACTTCAGGGTAGGTCATCAAGTCAGTATTCGCTACTAATGGCGATGATTTCTTCAGCATTTCACCGTTGTTGGTTAAATTCAACAGTGATTTTGTCCATGCATACGAGATGTTGTAGTTACGCTTTAGGGTATTTCCACCACTCAAATGATAGGTGATCGTAATACTGATTGTATTATTTGAAGCTAAATCAAACGGATAAGCTTCATAAGAAGGTTTGTATGACGGTTTACTTTCAATGACATCGATCGCAGACAGATTGTTGAAATAGGTCTTTGTTGTGTAATCGATCCATTTGTATTCTTTCAAGATAATTTGATGGAAAGCCAAGATCGTTTTGATGTCTTCTTGGTTTTTGAAATTCATTACAACATTGTTTAGATCTTTGATCGGTTGGTTTGGAGTATTACCATCCGAAGTAATGCTGAAGTCAAGGATGTGCTGTTGTGTCACGATACCTTGATAATCATCCAATTTAAGATCGACAGATGTGATAGTGGCCAACTTCGGAACGCGGGTCACATAACCGAATCCACCAGTCAGTGAAGCCGGTAAGAACAAGAGAAGTGTTACGATCATCACGATGATATAGCTGATCAGAGCTCTGACTAGATTACGGAAGTTACGATGAGCGACAACATCCATGACCAAGTAGAGAACACCCGCAAATAATACTGGGAAAAACAGATTCTGGAGAGTGATGAATTTAGCTGAATCGATCGTGTTATAGATGAAACAATAGAGGAATACCAACATTAGAATAGCGATGCTGTTACTGATGATGGGGAAGAACCATTGATTCGTAAACGGTGTTTCAGCTTTCTCACTTCTACGGTTTTTATAGATCAACGTATCGACTTGCGACAAGATCACAGCGATGATACCCCAATATAAACCATACGCTAAGGGGTTCCAGATGAGATTGCTGCTTCGTAATCCAACTTCAAACAAGGCCCAGATCGGTGAAATGAAACTTAATACTTTCCAACTCATGTCGGCATTATACCCTAACAGTACCGAGAAACTGTAAACAAGGTAGGTACCGTAGATCAAGATCGGTAAGAAGTGTAAGACACAGGAATACAAGAATGCATCCAAGGTCGTACCCGTATTCATCATGGTAAACAATACGATCATATAGATCGAAGATGAAATCAGCATGATCGTCAACAAACTTTGAAGTGTTAAAATCAGCGAGTAATGAACAAAAAAGTAAGCGAGTGCTCCGCCTGTCAACCAAGTAATGATGAAGGGGATCAAGAGGATCACATATCCGGCCCAACCGGTCGTCAGCAGAAGTTGCTCACGTTTGATGGGTAAAGCATGATAGACATCTAAATCTTTTTTGTTATTCATGTAGGAAAATAATAACAACGGGACTAAGAAGCAAGAGGCTAATAACAGAAGTAATGCGAGTACCTGACCAATCTGAAATAGACCATAATTTGGGGTAGAAAAATTAGTGAATGACAATATAGTAAGCACTAGGACTGGATACAATACCAGCATCGCACTGGTCATCAGAATCATGAAACGGCGATTCCGGCCAATTAGGAAACGGAAATATTCCGTTTGAATTCTCACTCTAAACAGGCTGCCCATAACCTTGACCCTCCATTTCATAAACGAATACTTCTTCCATAGTGATTGGGATCTCATCGATCAGGACCGGTTCGGTCTTTTCGATGACTTCTTTGATGGCAGTAGCATCACCCTTAACAACGACGGTGATCACATTGCCACGTTGTTCAAGATGCAATGGACGCAACACTTCGAAGACCGCTAAATCGACCGGATGTTTATATCCAATTTGAATCTTATGGTAATCACCACGGATCGTCTCGACCTCACCGCTGATTTCGATCGTAAAGTTCGATACCAACGCGATACGGTCACAAATATCTTCTAATTCACGTAAGTTGTGGGAAGAGATGACAACCGTCAACTGACGATTTAAGATCTCATCCGATAAAATACGTTTTAACGTGAGTCTCATCACCGGATCGAGTCCGTCGAAGGCTTCGTCCAGTAGCAATACATCCGGACAGATGGATAGCGCCAGTATGACACATGCCTGCCGTTTCATGCCTTTGGAGAAAGTATTGATTCGCTCATTCTCGTTGATTGGGAAATTCGTTAATAATTTATAGTACATACTTTCATTGAAACTCGGATAGAAGATCTGGTAGAACTTTCTCATCTCTTTTAGGGTTGATTGAGTTAAAAAGAAGGGATCGTCAGGAACAAATAAGATACGTTTCTTAATGACAGGATTATTATAGACAATTTGATTGGCGATCGTGATCGAACCCGAATCCGGTTTGATTACACCACTTAATAAGCGAAGTAGCGTGCTTTTACCGGCACCGTTAGGGCCAACAAGACCATAAATACTGCCTTGAGGGATCTCCCAATTCACATCGGCCAATACTTTCTTACCATCAAAGCTCTTAGTGATATGGCTTAAATGAATCATACCTTTCCCTCCTTAGGATATATATCAACTAATAAACGGACAACATCCTCATGCGTAACACCGAAATCTTTTGAACTTCTGAGTGTCTTCTCCAACTCGGATAATTTATCCAACTTTAGATTCGGTTGTTCAAGATTCGGTTCACTAACATAAGAACCTTTTCCCTGTACCGAGTAGATGTAACCGTCTCTCTCCAGTTCCGTGTATGCTTTCATGACCGTATTGGGATTGATTCCCAGATCTTTGGCCAATTGACGTACTCCCGGAAGCTGCTGATGAGGCGGCAGTAGGCCGCATGCGATATACCCAAGTACTTGATCCTGTATTTGCTGATATATCGGCAGACGGCTTGTGTTGTTCAGATTGAACATAGCGTACCTCCCAACTGTACTATCCATACTAATACAGTAATACAGTTAGATATAATTGTCAACACTCTTTATCAACATATTTTATGGCGTTGCTTTCTTGATAATCAGAGGCTACTGTGCTACTCTTGAAACAACAGAATGAATAACTAGTCAGCTTCATTTCGAATGAAACTAAAAAGAATCGGGAAGGTCCATATGGCAAAAACAAAAAAATGGTCGATCAACATTGAGGGTAAGAATTATGCGATAAGTTTGAATCTCAATCAATGGTCAGGTAACCATTTGCTGACAATCAATGGGGTTCATGTGAAACTACGGCGAGCGATCTTCCAGGCATTTGTAGGGACCGATCAAGAAATCATGATCGGCGATACCGCTTGTCGCTTAGTAATACTTGGAAACAAGGCAGATATCGCTGTGAATGAACGATATATCAATTCGGGAAAACCCTATTTCCCACTGAAAGGGATTCCTGTTTGGACGTGGTTGTTTATCACTATTAATATCGCTATTCCGATTCTATATCAAGGTGGAATCATACCGGTTATCATCGGAATGTTGGGATCTGTTTACTGTATGCGAACGGCAGTTTCTCCCGGTATGAAAATTCAAACTAAATTGATTTCCTGCACCTCCATTACCGGAATCGCTTGGTGTTCGGTGTTGTTATTGTCTATGCTGGTTCAATCACTCAATTACTAAACAAGTAAAGAAAGAGCTTCATTTTGATGAAGTCCTTTTCGGTTATAGTTCGATATTCTGAAGTTTCGCTAAATGATAGATCAGTATCTTAGCTGAAGACATATTGGTTGCGATCGGGATCCGATGCACATCACATAAACGTAATAAAGCCTGAACATCCGGCTCATGCGGTTGGGCCGTTAGCGGATCACGCAGGAAGATCACAAACTGGATCTGATCGGTAGCGATCAGAGCACCGATCTGTTGGTCACCGCCAATCGGACCGGACTGAAGACAGGTAACGCTTAGCTGAGTGGCTTCAATGATGCGTTTACCGGTCGTACCGGTCGCATAGAGTGAATATTGACTCAAAACATTCTCATACTGTAAAGCGAATTCGATCATATCGTTTTTCATATCATCGTGAGCGATCAGAGCTCCTGCATAGATCATAAGTAACCTCCTTGGATATATTTATTATATTATAAGCGACTTAACCGAAGATTGATAGAGAGTCAAATCGAGATAAAAAAAGTTGTCTGAAGTAGACAACTAAGTCATGTATTTATACGCTGATCCCTAAGAATTTCTTAACAACAAGTCCGATCAGAAACGAAATGACCGCAACGCCCATTGAAATAGAGGCCATCTCTAAGAATCTCTTTTTGAACGGTAGATCTTTCGCGACCGATACATAGTAGGTGAACACGAAGATGACGAGTATAACAGTCACCAATAAGCAGATCAACGCCGGCACATATTGTTTGGTTGGGAAGATCAAGTAAGGTAAAACCATCAGAATAACGGCTACGATATACATGATTCCGGTATAACCGGCTGACTTCAGTGAGTTGGTATCTCCTTCACGGCTTCGTGAGGAAAGATATTCACTACTCATCATAGAAAGGGTAGCCGAGATTCCGGTAACCAATCCCGATAAAGCCACCAGTTTAGTGTTTTGCATCGCAAAGGTCAACCCTGCTAAGGTACCGGTCAATTCAACCAAGGCATCATTGAGTCCAAGGACCATAGAACCCACATACTGAAGACGCTCTTCATCCAACATATTGATCAATGCTTTTTCATGTTCGTTCTCATCATTTGAGATATGAGAAGCTTCCGGCACTTCAAGTTCGATGTCTTTATAGATCTGAGTAGCATCACCTTCTTTATTTTCCATGAGTTTTAATGTGAAGGTATATCCGAATATCTTGTTGAGTACTTTATAATACACGATCTTAATTTGATTGGGTTTTACGTCTTCTTTGGTATATTTCTTCCATAGTTCACTATGCGCTTTTTCATCTCTGGCAATACGTTCCAAAACAGACTTGTTTTTTTCGTCTTTTATCCCTTTAGCAATGGCCATATAGACATAATATTCTGTGATTTCATTTAACTGCATAGCCAATAATAATTTTCGTACTTTATCGCTTATTTGAGTCATAAATTTCGCCCTCTTACCTAATTAGTTTATCACTTTTATGATTCTAAATCACATAAAAAGCGATTATTCCACCTCGTGTAGGGTTTGTGGTAAAATAAATGGGCAAAGGAGGTGACGTCATGTTGGATGTACTTGTAATTGGAGCCGGACATGCCGGTGTTGAAGCAGCTTTAGCGTCAGCGCGCATGGGAATCAGCACAGGACTAGTAACGATCAATGCGCATCGCATTGCGATCATGCCGTGTAATCCTTCCGTCGGAGGTCCAGCTAAGGGGATCGTCGTTCGCGAAATCGATGCGCTCGGTGGTCAGATGGGAATCACAGCCGATCGAACGGCACTTCAATTTAAAATGTTGAACACAAATAAGGGACCGGGTGTACAGTGTCTGCGTGTTCAATCAGATAAGATCGAATACTCAAAAATGATGGAAGAGATCGTACACAACACACCAAATCTAACGGTGATTGAAGGAATGGCAGAGAAAATACTACTTGAAAACAACAAAGTAGTCGGAGTTCTTCTTCAAGACGGAAGTCAACTCCTATGTAAAGCACTGATCATAACTGCCGGTACATATATGAGCGGAAAAATCATGGTCGGTGATCAAGTCACCATCGGCGGTCCTGATCAACAGCCTACGACCAATAGCTTGTCGCAGTCACTGCGTGATGCAGGGCTGACGACATTCAGATTAAAGACCGGAACGCCGCCCCGTATTAAAACAGACTCGATCGATTTCAGTAAAGGATTGATCCAACCGGGCAATGAAGATTTTATCCACTTCTCATCCCTCACAAAACAACACGATGTGACAACTGTTCAGGAACCCTGTTATTTGATTTATACACAACCGGAAACGCATCGTATCATCTATGAAAATATGCATTTATCGAGTATGTATTGCGGTGTTGTGGAAGGGGTGGGTCCGCGGTATTGTCCATCCATTGAAACAAAACTGGAACGTTTCGCAGATAAAGAAAGGCATCAGTTGTTTTTGGAGCCTGAATCACGTAGTTTAGATACAACCTATATTCAAGGGTTTTCTACTTCACTCCCCTATCATGTGCAGGATCTGATCATCCGAACACTCCCTGGTTTAGAGAATTGTATCATCGACAAATATGCCTATGCGATCGAATATGACGCCATTGATCCGACGCAACTTTATCCTTCCTTACAAGTAAAAACAATTGCGGGGCTTTTTATGGCTGGGCAAGTCAATGGTACTTCAGGTTATGAAGAAGCGGCCGGGCAAGGAATTATTGCCGGTATCAATGCTGCACTTTTAGTCCAAAACAAAGAACCGTTGATTTTGAAACGAAATGAAGCCTACATCGGTGTCATGATCGACGATCTTGTCACCAAAGGGACCGAAGAACCTTATCGCTTACTCACAAGTCGAGCTGAATATAGACTTCTACTCCGACATGACAATGCGGAAATGAGATTAAGTCAGAAAGGTCGCGATGTTGGCCTTTTGGATGATGAGAGATATAATCAGTTTGTGGTGATGAAAGATCAATTAGAAGAGGTTGAAACACTTTTAAGAACTGCACGATTCACACGCAAAGACAGTATCAATGATATGATGCTGGAGCGTGGATATGAGTCGTTGAATGAAGGTATCAGTGCTGCCGAATGTCTAAAAAGACCGAATATCACAATGGATGATCTAGTCAATTATATGGATCTGAGTCAATTCGAAACAGATGTCTTAAAAGAAGCTGAAATCGAAATCAAATACGAAGGCTATATCATAAAAGCCATGAAAGATGCGCAACGATTGGTTTCAATGGAGAAACTTCAACTACCCATCGATTTGGATTATCGTGATGTGGAACATTTATCATTGGAAGGTCGGCAGAAGTTAAGTGCGATCAGGCCTCTGACAGTCGGACAGGCAAGCCGTATATCAGGTGTTAATCCTGCCGATATCTCTGTTCTTGCGGTCTATCTCTCGCAACGAAATAAACAGAAAAATTCTGTATAAAAAAAGACAAAAGAAACTCAAAGCAGAACCGATAGATGGATTCTGCTTTTTTATCGATTCATTCAATCCCGTTGGTGGGTTTCACTATAGATAAGGATAGGTGTAAATGGTATAAAGTAGGGTAGAAAATCATCAAAAAGCAAAACTCATCCTAAATACACAAGTACAGAGTATAATGAAAATAGATAGAACCATTGTATGAATGGAAAGGAACCAAGCTAATGAAAAAAATCCTCGTAGCTTATTATTCGTTTGAAGGATATACAGAAAGTATTGCCCATGTGATTGCCGAGACATTGAAAGCAGATATCATGGAAATCAAACCGGAAAAAGAACTGAAGTCCAAAGGATTCAGTAAATATGTATGGGGTGGAGCTCAGGTCGTAATGGGAACCAGTCCTAAACTCGATAAACTGGAATTTGATCCAAATCAATATGACTTGATCTTTATCGGAACACCTATTTGGGCAGGTTCTTTTGCGCCACCGATCAAGGCGTTTATCGAAGGGGATGCGATGAAAGGCAAAGATGTGTGCTATTTCTATACCCATGAAGGTGGGGCTTTGAACGCAGAAAAGAAATTTAAAGAAATCATCGATCAAAATAATCACTTTATTAGTTCACTGAGCGTCTTACATACAAAAGATGGACTTGAATTAGGTCAGACACAAGCGATCAGTTGGGCGTTATCCAATGCGGAAGAAAGCTCAAAAATAAAGGCAGTTTAACTTCATTGAAGGAAGTGAAATCGCCTTACGCCTAAAAACAAAAAGTAATTTATCGGTCTAAAACAACAACTTGCGAAAAACCAGTCACAAAAGGACTGGTTTTCTATTTTTAATGGAGGGATAATTTGGTATAATTTCATCACGGAGGGCGAACCATGAATCAAAGCACATTACTAAGTGAACTGAAACTACGCGGCATCGAATTAAGCAAAACGCAACTCAACCAATTCGATCTCTATATGAACTTATTAATTGAGTGGAATCAGCGCATGAATTTGACAGCGATCACTGAGCCCGAAGAAATCAATGAAAAACACTTTCTGGACTGTTTGTGTCTGGTGAATTTGATCGATCCCAAAGCGAATATGGCGGATATCGGGTCGGGAGCCGGGTTTCCGGCAATCCCATTACTTATCGCACTTCCGGATCTGCGTGTTACAATGGTAGAACCAATAGCGAAAAGAACGTTGTTTTTAAAGGAAGTTATCAAACAACTTGAATTAAAGAATGCGCTCGTACTAAATGTGCGGTCGGAAGACTTAGCGAAGACTAGCCGTGAGAAATTTGACGTAGTGAGTGCACGAGCAGTTGCTGCGCTACCCATATTGTGTGAGATCTGTGTACCGTTACTTAAAGTGGGCGGTAATTTCGTGGCGATGAAGGGTAGTAGCGGACTTGAAGAAGTAGAGGAAGCCAAGAATGCGATGCGAATATTGAAGTTGAAAGTAAAAGAAATTCAAAAGGAAGTACTGCCAAGTGCCGGATTACGCTATAATATAGTACTGAACAAGACTGAAAGCACACCGCTGAGCTATCCAAGGCAGTATGCGCAGATCAAAAAACGCCCGTTGTAGGAGGAACTATGAAGGAAACATTAGAAATTGCGATTGAGTTGATTCAACCGAACCGGTATCAACCACGCTTAGATTTTAACCATGAAGGACTGATGGAATTAGCACAATCGATTCGCGAAAACGGATTGATCCAACCGATCGCTGTCAGAAGAATAGGAAAAGAATATGAGATCATTGCCGGTGAACGTCGCTATCGAGCAATGCGACTTGCCGGATTTACAGTTGTTCCCTGCATCGTCAGTGAAGCCAATGAAACGCAGATGGCAGAAATGGCACTAGTAGAAAACTTACAACGTGAAGATCTGACAGCCATTGAAGAAGCAAAAGCCTATGTTAAGATGATGCAAGAAAACAAACTAACGCAAGAAAAAATCGCTGCCAAGATGGGGAAATCTCAATCAAGCGTTGCCAATAAGATTCGTCTGTTAGCGTTGCCGCAGGATGTACAAACTGCGATTACCGAACGTAAGATCACTGAACGTCATGCGCGGGCACTACTGAATGCAGAACCGGAAGAACGCAGCGAACTATTTAAGAAGATCGTCGGGATGAATTTAAATGTTCGTCAGACCGAACAGTGGATCGATTCCCACAATAAGAAAAAAACCGATGAAGAAAAGAAACCCAAGACAAAAGGAATTACCCGTAATGTAAGAATTGCGATCAATACTATTAATCAAGCAGTACAGATGATCACTAAAACAGGAATACCGGTAAAAGTTCAACAAGAGGAAGACGAAACAGAAGTTCGAATGATTTTACGTTTTCCAAAATAAGAAAGGGATGTGAAGCAAATGGGTAAAGTAATTGCCGTAGCGAATCAAAAAGGAGGCGTTGGAAAAACAACAACCAGTATCAATCTGGCGTCTGGTTTAGCCTATTTAGGCAAACATGTTTTACTTGTCGACTTTGACCCGCAGGGTAACACGACACAAGGTGTCGGAGCTTCACGTCAATCGATTGGGTTGAGTGTGTATGATGTATTGTTACAAGATGTCAGTATCAATCAAGCATCGATGAAGTTAAAAATGCCTCCGTTGACTTTGGTTCCGGCGACGATCGATCTGGCAGGTGCCGATCTGGAAATGGTTGAATTCAAAGTCGGTAGAGAAAGACTACTTAAAAATAAATTAGATGTAGTAAAAAATGATTACGATTATATTATTATCGACTGTCCGCCGTCACTTGGATTACTGAATACCAACGCACTGACAGCTGCCGACTCGGTGATTATTCCGGTTCAATGTGAATACTACGCACTGGAAGGACTTACACAACTATTATCTACGATTCGTTTAGTCCAACGGTTGTTTAACGATAAGCTTATGATCGAAGGAGTTCTATTAACAATGTTTGATACCCGGACGAAATTGAGTGTTGAAGTTCAACAAGAAGTCCGTAAATACTTTAAAGAAAGAGTCTATAAGAGTTTCATCCCACGGAATGTAAAACTATCGGAAGCCCCCTCACGCGGACAATCGATCTTCGAATATGATGTCCGTTCAGAAGGAGCCCGTGCCTATGCCGCATTAGCCAAAGAAGTTATTTCCCATAACGAAGGGGGAGTGCAAGGATGAGTGATGATAACCGTAAGTTAGGTCGAGGACTCGGAGCGATTTTCGGCGAAGATGTTAACAGTGTTCTCGAAGACATTCAAAAAACACAAGGGGATGGTAAATACCCCAAACAAGAAATCGCTTTATCAGCCATCCATCCTAACCCTTATCAGCCACGTGTCCACTTCGATCAAGACAAGATCGATGAATTAGCGCAGAGTATTACCGAACATGGTGTATTCACGCCGGTATTGCTTCGCAAAGCGGTTCATGGCTATCAATTGATAGCGGGTGAACGCCGTGTTCGTGCCGCAAAACAGGCGAACTTAACGACGATCCCTGCAATCGTTATGGAATTTAGTGAAGAAGAGATGATGGAAATTTCGTTGATTGAAAATATTCAACGTGAGAACTTAAATGTGATCGAAGAAGCCAATGCCTATGCGATGTTGATTGAGAAGATGGATCTGACACAAGAACAGTTAGCTAAAAAAGTCGGGAAAAGTCGTGAACACATCACGAACACGCTTCGTTTGCGTAAACTCCCCGAAAGTGTTCAACAGATGGTCCAAAACAACTTATTGACGATGGGTCATGTTCGTCCATTGATTACCCTTAGCTCTTCGCAAGAGATGGAAACAGTCGCTAAACGTATACTCAAGGAAAACCTGAGTGTCCGTGCGGTTGAATCCCTGATTAAAGACATGCAGAAACCAAAAACAGAACCAGTTCAAAAACTCAAGAAGGATTATCACTACGTGACTACCTTATTTGAAGATCGTCTGCAGACACGAGTGAAAATCGATGAAAACAAAATTTCGATCCATTTCTCAGATGATGACGATTTGAACCGGATCCTGGAATTATTGAACCTACTCGAAGAATAGACCCGACACTGTTGTACGCAACAGTGTTTTGTTAAGGAGGTGTAGCCATGCTTACCGATACAATCGCTGCCATTAGTACCTCACTTCAGGAACAAGCGATCTCCGTTATTCGTATCAGCGGTGATGAAGCGCTGGAAATCGCTACCCGCCTGACACATAAAGACTTTCATTTGATTGCCACCCATACAGTGACCTATACGTTTATCCGTGATCCGCTTAGTGATGATGTCATCGATGAAGTACTGATCACAGTTATGAAAGCACCACGTTCCTACACCAAAGAAGACATTGTAGAAATCAGTTGTCATGGGGGTGTCTACATAACACAAAAAGTACTTTCTGCTGTGTTATCTCACGGAGCTAGATTAGCAGAACCGGGTGAATTCACACGCCGAGCTTTGATCAACGGACGAATCGACCTTACCCAAGCTGAAGCTGTTCAAGATATGATCGAAGCTGATAGTCCGCAAAGTGCAGCCCTCGCAATTTCCGGAATACGTGGTTCCCTTCAAAAACTTATCCAACCAATGTTGGATGAACTGATGACGATCATCGCTCAAATCGAAGTGAATATCGATTATCCGGAATACGATGATGTTGAACAATTAACACGAAGTACAGTACTTCCGCTTTGCCTTTCATGGTCAGAAAAATTGGAGGTAATTCTACAAGATGCCAGATCCGGAAGACAGATGAAAGAGGGCGTAAAAACCGTTATCGTCGGGAAACCCAATGTCGGGAAATCAAGCTTATTAAACGCTTTATTAGAAGAAGATAAAGCCATTGTAACAGATATCGCCGGAACAACCCGGGATCTTGTTGAAGGATCGATCCGTCTTAAAAACGTCACCCTGCATTTGATCGATACCGCAGGTATCCGTGAAAGTCATGATGTAATTGAACAGATCGGTATCCAAAAAACAAAAAAAGCACTGCTCGAAGCAGAATTGATACTTCTCATTCTCGATGCCTCGACCGTGTTGGACGCCTATGATATAGAACTCATGGAGATGACGGATGCGTCCAAGCGGATCATTGTTTATAATAAAACAGATCTCTGCCCAATTGAAGGAGCGATTGGGATCAGTGCTATGCAAAGTGAGATCGGATCTTTGGTAGATGCGATCAATAAGCGTTTCGAACCTCATCAACGGGTATTCAAAGTACCTGCTTTGAATAACGAACGAACGATTGCCCAAGCAACCCAAGCAGCACTTGCTATGAAATCAGCTATATATGCATTGAATCAAGGAATGGAAATGGACCTAGTTACCATCGATCTGCAAGAATGCTACATGGATCTAGGAGCGATCTTGCACGCCGTCAGTCGTGAGGATATAATAGATACATTATTCAGTCGATTCTGTCTGGGAAAGTAGGAGAAATATGGAACTTATCGTAAAAAGAATTATGGCTACGATCATTGATGAAGGGATTGTTTGTATCCCCGCGGCAATGATTGCCGGTATTCTGTCGTTAATGAATTACGTATTGAGTTTGTTTCCTTTTATGTCGTTTATTCGTCATCCGGTTTGGATCTTTCAAATCGTTGTTTCTCTTATATTTATCATATATGAAACGATATCGTTGTTTGTGTTCAAAACAACAATTGGAAAGAGTCTGTTAAATCTAAAAGTGAAACCACTCGATGATCAACTGGAATTTTGGGACTGTTTAAGTCGCAGTACCATCAAATCAATTGGCTTAAGTGCTCCTTTCATTTTGATTTCGATCATCTCGGTCGTTTATATGGCAGCAGGGGATCCGCATTCATCCATCCATGATATCGTCGCAAAGACACGGGTATGGTAATGTGGGTAGACTCACACGCTCATCTCGCTGAAGCCGACTATGATTCAGACAGAAACGAAGTGATCGAACGAGCGAAACAAGCAGGGATCGGTAAAATACTCTTAATCGGATGCGGAATCGAAGGAGCTAAACGAGCACTTTCCCTAGCACAGACAGATGATATCTTTGATGTTGCAGTCGGTTTCCATCCCGAAGATATCGAAAATCTAAATGAGTCTGATTGGGCATCCATGGAAGAAATGGCAACTCATCCTAAAGCGGTAGCGATAGGTGAGATTGGACTGGATTTTTATTGGCATCATGAGCCTCAACATCAGCAGTTACAAAAAGAAGTCTTCATTCGTCAGATCGAGTTAGCTAACCGTTTAGGTAAACCGATTCTGATCCATACCCGTGATGCGATTCAACAAACATATCTGTTATTGAAAGCTCACCCAGTAGAAAAGACGGGTATCATGCATTGCTATTCAGGCAGTGTCGAGATGGCCGCTGAGTTTGTTAAATTAGGTTATCTCATTTCTTTGGCGGGTCCGGTCACATTCAAGAATGCTGTTGTTCCCAAAGAAGTAGCGAAAGCAATCGATTTGGATCATCTGATGATTGAAACCGATTCACCGTACTTAACACCTATGCCATTTCGGGGCAAGCGTAATGAAAGTTCATATGTGGTCATGGTTGCGAAAGAAATCTGCCAACTTAAGGACATCGATGAGGTGATGTTTAAGGAAGCTGTATGGGAAAACTACAATCGTCTGTTTCATGCCTAGATAGGGCTGATTTCAGACTTTTTTTTTACAAAATAAGGGTATGTAAGCGCTCTTTTGACAACATAAAACAGTACATAATGGTCATAAATTTTACAAATCTAAAAAGTTATGCTATCATGCTAAAGGATTACGAAAGGAGACTATGATCTTGAAACTATTCAAAAAGATCATTCTTGTTCTCTTGGTTCTATCCCTTTTCGGATGTACCGCCACGGTTAAAAAAGGAACAGTCGTTGTTCTCCAGACATTGTCAACGGAGAATGAGGCAGTGATCGCTGAACCCTTTACCATGACTGAAACATCAGAAGAGGTTATACTCGCAAAACAAAAAACAGTTGTCGCAGCCGCATTGGCTAACTCAACAGGAATCCCTTGGCTGATCTCAAAAGTCAGCGACGGAACTCCGCAAAAGCAAATTACCACATATAGGATTACCTATGATAGTTTAGGAAATGTGTTGTCTAAAGTAGAGGTTCCGGATTCGAAACAGATTATCGAATCAACACCGATTACCTATCGCTATGGGGCTAAGCCGCAGGTGGGTGCTTATTTCTACCCTTCATTCTCCCGTTATGGGGCTGATTGCGGGGGATGCTATCTTACTGCAAATGGAACTTCAGGGACTGCTTCCGGAAGCCAATTAGGGTTGACGTCAGTTCGTCAAAGTGACGGTACCTGGAAAGATGGATTTACTTATGATGGTTATTATGTGATAGCGACAAGCACAAGTATACCCTTGTGCACGATCGTAGAAATTACAGATCATGCATTTACGGGAAGTGGGCTTAAGCCTGGCGTACCGTTTAAAGCCATCGCTTTGGATCGTGGTGTCGGTGGAAGTCTATTGGATTTATTTGTGGGATCTGAAAACAATTTAGACGTTATCAATTACACAAGAAAAGCGACTCCGAAGGCTACGATTATACGTTTTGCGACGTGGACCAAGAATTCATTGGGTCAAAAAATATGTAAGTAAGAACCGGTTCGCCGGTTTTTCTTTTTTGTTTGCGCGAGGTTCAATGGTATAATACTCGGGTAAGGAGTTGAATTATGAAACTTCAAGAAATAATCGTTGTTGAAGGTCGTCACGATACCTCCGTCTTACAGCGGGCAATCGATGCAGATACGATCGAAACCAACGGATCTACACTAAGTAAAACAACCATCAGACTCATACAGGAAGCTGTTATTATGCGGGGTGTCATCGTCTTTACCGACCCTGACGAAGCAGGAGAACGAATCAGAAGAGAGATCACTAAGTATGTTCCGGAAGTCCGACATGCTTTTCTGCCACAGGAGAAAGCCCTTGGTAAACATAAAATCGGGGTTGAACACGCAACAGCAGAGGATATCCGTATTGCGCTTAACGATACCGTCCATTTCAGTGAAACAGCCGGTGGAACGCTCACTATGAATGATTTGGTTATCTTACAGTTGAGCGGTCACGAAAATTCAGCTTTATTGCGTAAGAAGATGGGACATCGTCTTCATATCGGAGAAGTAAATGCGAAGACATTTCTACAGCGTTGTAATATGTTGCGTATCCCAGTGAATCGTTTAACCGAACTCAAGGAGGAAGTATGGAAAAACCAATAAGCAGTCATTCCCGCACTTTGAGTATTCTTAAAAAATATGATATGCATGCGAAAAAGGGTTTCGGTCAGAATTTTATTATTGATCCTTCAATCGTAGCCAAGATTGCACGTTTGAGTGGAGCGGATAAAGAATCGATCACGATCGAAGTCGGCCCCGGTATCGGAGCACTGACTGAACAACTATCATGGGTCTCGAAAAAAGTGATTGCGTTTGAGATCGATCCGAAATGTATCGAAGTTCTACAAGAGACAATGAGTCCCTATCCGAATGTTGAGGTAATCCAACAGGATTTCCTTACAGTCCAGGCTTCGCAACTGTTGCAGCCGGAACGTAAGATCTTGTGCGCAAACCTTCCGTATTACGTAACAACACCGATCTTGTTTCATATCTTTGAGGATCTAAAAGAGATCCAAGTGATTACCGTCATGGTCCAAAAAGAAGTCGCAGATCGGTTTAACGCAAAAGTATCGACCAAAGATTATAATGCGTTGTCATTGATCGTTCAATATCTATTCAACGTCAAAGTTGTGATGCAGGTGCCGAAGGAAGTCTTCATGCCGCGTCCCAATGTAGATTCTTCCGTTGTTCAGTTTATCCGTCACCCATCCGTCCCCTTGGATAACCCGGATAAGTTCTTTAAACTACTCAAAGCATCATTCAAACAGCGTCGTAAGACACTCTTCAATAATTTACGTGAATTTGTGGAGGATGCCGGGAACTTGAATGAACTCTTGGAAAAAGCAGCGATCCAACCCAGTATTCGAGCCGAAAATCTAACCTTGGATGATTATTTAAGGTTATATGAGGTACTCTATGGAAATTAGAGCTTATGGTAAAGTGAACTTGTGTTTGGATGTAGTCGGTAGAAAAGAGGATGGCTATCATCAACTGGACATGATTATGGTTCCAATCGAACTTCATGATCGAATTACACTTGAAGTAGCGGAAGAGATGAGTTTTACCTGCAGTCCCGATATTCGAATACGCCCGCAAAATAACTCGATATTAAAAATGATCGAGCTGTTACGAGCTAAATTTGGTTTCAAAGAAAATTTTGCAATCCACTTAGTAAAAAATATCCCTTCCCAAGCCGGATTGGGAGGTGGCAGTAGTGATGCGGCAGCTGTCTTGAATGGGTTGAATGAATACTTCGATTGGCAACTGAGCGATTCACAGAAAATCGAAATCGGTGTTCAAATCGGTGCCGATGTTCCGTTTTGTCTGTTCAATCATCCCGCACGTGTACGTGGTATCGGTGAAGATCTTGAATTCTTTGAGGTGAAACTACCGATGTATATCTTATTGGTTCAACCCTACAAAGGGGTCAGTACCCGATTGGCATTTGCGGGACTTCAACTGGAGACGCTGATTCATCCTGACAGTGCAACGGTACAACAAGCCCTCGTTGAGAGTAAGTATCCGTTATTTCTGATCTCGATCGGAAATTCATTGGAAAGCAGTGCTATCCAACTCGTACCAGAGATATCCCGGATCAAGCAACGTCTGCTTCGCGCAGGGATGGATAAATCACTCATGACAGGCAGTGGATCAGTCGTTATGGGTTTCTCGCAACAGGAAGAATGTATCGATTCTGTCCTTGAAATACTGAAACCAATGTATCGATTTGTAACTAAAACAAAAATACTCGCGAAGTAACTTTATTTATGAACGTTTATTGAGTAAAATAAATGTATGGAGGTCTTAAAATGAAAAGCGCCATCGTCTTAGCCGCAGGCAAGGGAACACGGATGAAGTCTTCGCTATGCAAAGTCATGCATCCTGTCTTAAGTAAACCGATGATCGGTCATGTGGTTGGGAATCTAAAGAATATCGAAGTCGATGAAATCGTTGTAGTTGTCGGTCATGGAGCCGATGAAGTCAAAGCCTATTTGAAAGATACAGTAACCTATGCGATGCAGCAACCGCAACTGGGAACGGGTCACGCGGTCATGCAAGTTGAGAGTATCCGTGCGAATGACGGAGATACACTGATTGTCTATGGGGACTGCCCTTGTGTTACTCAGGAAACGATGGAAAAACTATTCGTTCAGAATCGCGATACAGCGATGACGGTACTGACGGCTATTCTACAGGATCCGGGAAAATATGGACGTGTTATTCGTGATGAATATGGGAATATCGAAAAGATCGTAGAATTTAAAGATTGTACACCGAGACAACTATTGATCAAAGAGATCAATACGGGTATCTATTGTGTAAAGAATCAACAATTGTTTCAGCATCTTTATGAGATCACCAATGATAACGCTCAGAATGAGTATTATTTGACAGATCTTGTTGAAATTTTCAATGCGCATAACTATCAAGTACAAGCATTACCGGTCGATGATGTCGATGAAGTAATGGGAGTCAATGATCGTGAAGATCTATTGATTGCTAGTAATTGGATGCAAAAGAGAATCAATACGTATTGGATGCAAAACGGCGTATCATTTATTGATCCTGAGATGACCTATGTTTCGATCGATACGGTCATCGGACAAGATACCATACTTTATCCGAATGTCTATATTGAAGGAAACAGTGTGATCGGGAATGGATGTAAACTACTTCCGCAGACGTTTATCATCAACAGTACGATTGGGGATGATTGTAACATCGATTCAAGCCGTGTTACCGACAGTCTATTGAAAGATCGTGTACGTTTAGGGCCTTTCGCTCATCTCCGTATGGGATGTGTGATCGAATCAGGCAATCGTATCGGTAATTTCGTCGAAATGAAGAATGCGACGATCGGTGAAGAAACACGCTGTGCCCATTTGACGTATATCGGTGACGCGGAAGTCGGCAGCGACGTCAACTTCGGATGCGGAGTCGTCACGGTCAATTATGATGGTAAACATAAGTTCAGAACAACAATCAAAGATGGAGCCTTTATCGGAAGTAATGTTAATCTTATCGCTCCGATCACAATCGGAAAAGATGCTGTATTAGCCGCCGGAACGACCGTTACTCGAGATGTCGGTGACGGAGAAATGGCCATTGGTCGTTCGCGTCAAGAAAATAAGCCAGGTTTCGGAATCAAATACAAACAGAAATAGAGGAAACTAACATGGTAAAAGATATTCTCGTCTTCGCACTCACATCAAGCATCGATCTAGCGGATGAAATTTGCGGACATCTCGGTATTCCACGCGGAAAATGTTCTGTCAGACATTTCGCCGATGGAGAGATATTGGTTGAACCTGAACAATCCGTTCGTGGGAAACATGTCTTCATCATTCAATCCACCTGTTCACCGGTATCGGAGACATTGATGGAAGTATTGATCGCTCTTGATGCATGTAAACGCGCCTCTGCCGGTGAAATCACCGTCGTTATGCCGTATTATGGCTATGCTAGACAAGATCGTAAAGCCCGTGCCCGTCAACCGATCTCAGCCAAACTGGTTGCAGATCTCTTACAAGTTGCCGGCGCCGACCGTGTTGTTACGTTGGACCTTCATGCACCTCAGATTCAGGGATTCTTCAATATTCCAATTGATGATCTGACGGCTGTTTCAATGATCGGACAATATTTCAGAGCTAAACATTTCACTGAAGAAGTCGTTGTTGTTTCGCCGGACCATGGGGGCGCTACCCGTGCTCGTCGTATGGCAGATTCTATGCCGGGAACGACAATTGCGATCATCGATAAACGTCGTACCAAACCCAATGTTGCTGAAGCCATCAATTTGATCGGTGACGTCAACGGTAAAGTTTGTGTCATTATCGACGACATCGTTGATACCGGTGGATCACTTTTAGGCGGAGTCAACATGTTATATGATAAAGGTGCAACGGAAGTTTATTGCGCATGTTCACACGGAATACTTTCCGGTGATGCGTTGAAGAATATTCGCGAATCCAAGATCAAGGAATTAGTTATTACTAATTCAATTCCGTTGAACGAAGAAAAACGCAAAGAACCAAAAATCAAACAAATCTCAATTGGATATATGTTGGCGAAAACCATTGAAGCCATTCAAAATCATACCCCCGTCAGTGAACTCTATAATTTGTTTAACGACTAACCTTCGAAAGAGTTAGTGTCAAATAAGTGTGGAATAAACAAGAAAGATAAGAGAGAGCGGATGAACAAACATCGGCTTTCTTCATTGTTGGGCGATAAGTCCTTTCAACCAACGGCTATGGGAAGATTTTTCATAAACTGTGGAGTGCAA
>JBBRCP010000026.1:0-20534 GCA_038204785.1 Erysipelotrichales bacterium | reverse complement strand
ACCTAGACCGACTGCAATCTTACAGGCATTCATACCTACTGTACCGCCTCCGATGATGACGACCTTACCCTTCTGAACACCCGGTACTCCGGCTAAGAGTACACCTGAACCACCAAATGGTTTCTCAAGATATTTAGCCCCTTCTTGAACACTCAAACGTCCGGCGATTTCACTCATGGGTTTTAATAAAGGTAAACCCCCTCGTGTATCTCGGATGGTTTCATAGGCAACACCGCTGACCTTTCGATCTAATAATGCATGGGTCAAAGCCATATCGGCTGCCAAGTGCAGATACGTAAAAAGTAACTGATTTTCCTTCATCAGAGGATATTCCGAAGCAAGTGGTTCTTTAACTTTAATGATCATTTCAGAAGAATCCCAAACTTCTTTCGCTGTTTCAATCAATATAGCTCCTGCTTCTTCATACTCACGATCTTCAAATCCAGAACCCAACCCGGCACTTTTTTCAATCAGAACTGAATGGCCGTGTTCGATATAACTTTGCACATGCTGAGGAATCAGACCGACTCTATACTCGTGTTTTTTGATTTCTTTTACACATCCGATGATCATAATGAACCTCCGTTTTGTTACTTTTATTTTAGCACAAAATCAACTGAAATTAAGGATGTTTAGATGTAAACTCGATAATCATTCAACCGATATTTAAAAATGAAATACTCATTATTGAATAATCTTCATTCAAAATTTGCTAAATAAATCCAAGATCATTTCGATTTTACCAACTCAACAATTTGTTGGATGGCCTGTTTAGATTCGGGTAACCCAAGTAACGGCCATATATGAACCATATCTTTGTATTCATAATAGTTGAACCTGATTCCTTTTTCATCCACCATGGCTTTGAATTTCCGGGTATCCGCAACCAACATATCTTTCGTTCCGATAAAAATACTGATCTTGCCCAAACCTGTAAGTTCGCCGTTGATCGGACTTAAGCGATAATCTGATAGCTCATTGTCACCTGCATAGGATTTAGCCGCCATTTTCAACCCAATCATTTCTAAAACCGGATCTTGATCATGCAACTCACTGATATCTGGATTATCTAATGAGATATCCAGCCACGGTGACAATAAAATAATCTGACTGGGGACTTGAATCTTGTCTTCCGCTAGTTTCTGTGCTAACGCCAACGCAAATCCACCACCCGCCGAATCACCCATCAAAATTATATTTTTACTTCCGATTCTTTCTGCAAGTTCCGAATAGATCGAAAGCACCATTGAAAATGCATCTTCAACGGTAAACTTCGGAGCTAGCGGATAATCCGGAGTAACGATCGTGCAATTCAACTTCTTGATCAAGACAGAAAAAAACTTCCAATGGATCTTGTTGAAACCAAATATATAAGCTCCACCGTGAAGGTACAGAATATGTGTTTGATGAACACCTGATTTAGGACTCATTTCAAATGAATTCCTACCATTGACGATTTCTGTTTTTATTTTAAAGGTCGAATAGTATCTTTTTGGAGGGAAATTCGCATTGTTTTTTTCGAAATCACCCTTTTTGAAAGACTGTTGAAAAATCTTCTTGATACCGCTCAATTTTAAGTAGAGAACGATGATTCTGCTTTCGATACTTGCCATTAGATGCCCTTTTTTCTTTTGCCGTTCCGAACAACGTTACTTTTTATTGCGGAGTACGATGTAATTATTTTCGCATAAACACCCAAAAAATACTACAGATAAGTAATTCGGCCATAAAAAAACGCTGTTTCTGTGAAGAAACAACGCTTTGACGTCTTATTCGATTTCCAATTCGTAGCGTAGAAAATAATATGTAATTCCAAATAAAGCTACTATTATCAAGAGATTGAAGGGTAATTGAAAGTATTGAGTGGTTGCGATGTCCGATATTTTAAAGACTGTCGGAATTCCAGTACGTAACAGATCAATGAAGAATGTAAGTACTAAATAGACAACAACTGCAACGACTTTTTTAGCACTTTTAATGTACTTGGTATGAACGATTGCGCAACAGAAAGCAATTGAAACATTGAACAAGATGATCGATACTAGAAACTCAATGGCCAAACGGAATGTCGAGAAACCGATGTTTGCCATTGCGATATTGAAAGCAGAACCAATCTCAGTATATACTTGCGTGAATATTTCCGTTGAAAGTATCGTATATAAGAAGAGATATCCACACGCAAAGAAGATCGCAAATGAACATATTGCCCAAAAAACATTAACGATGATCTTTGAAAGAAGCAGATCGGTGGTACTGACCGGTAAAGTAAACTCAAGATAGCCCTGTGTACTAAACAACATTTTCTCGTAAGTTGCGACGATGTTATAGTAGAGAAACACAACACATACGATAATTCCAACAGCCAGTAAAGCGACGATCCCGCCCGCAAAATCACTTCGACTGCGAAGTACGATCGTCGATAGGATCGCCAATAATATAACGCCGATGTACAAGATACCAAAACGTCTAAAGGTAGCTAAAAACTCATGTTTGATTGTTTTAATTAACATTTGAATACCTCTCTGAATAGTTCATCAATGGATTTTCCTTCACGTTGACGAAGTGTCTCGATATCTTCGTAAAGAACAACCTTTCCATCTTTTAAGAAAATAACATCATCGAATACTTTTTCAACTTCTTGAATCAGATGAGTCGATATAATCAATAATGACTCAGGCGCAAAATTGGTTAGGATCGTTTCAATGATCAGATCTCGGGCTGCCGGATCGACGCCACCGATAGGTTCATCGAGAATGTAGATTTCGGCTTTACGACTCATTACCAACGCGAGTTGAAACTTTTCTTTCATGCCTTTTGACATTGTTTTGATTTTCATTTTTGACGTAAGCTTGAATCTTTCCAAAAGATCATCCATTACATCAGGTCTGAAATCCTTGTACATATCGTTAAACAAGTAAACTGCATCTTTAACTTTCATCCAATCCGGAAAGTACATGGTGTCCGGCAGATAAGAAACACAGGCCTTGGTAAAGGTGTCCGGACAATGGCCGTTGATTGTAACACTACCCGAATAATCCATTAGTAATCCATTCAATATCTTGATCAACGTTGTCTTTCCACTACCATTAGGTCCTAATAAACCAACGATCTTACCTTTCGGTAGTTTTAGATTTACATCATCCAACGCTAATAATTTACCATATTTCTTACTAAGCCCCGTAATCTCGATACATGTGGTTTCATCCATAGTGTTCTTCCCTCTTTCTTATTGTCGCTGTTAACCAATCGATCATTTCTTCTTCTTTGATCCCCAACATTTTCATTGATGCAACATAGCTCTCACCGAGTTCTGTGATCCGTTGACTGCGTATCTTCTCAAGTACTGCAAGGTCATTTGTGATGAACTTACCGGTTGTTCGTTCGGTAAGGATCAATGCGCGGTTCTCTAATTCATTCAATGCGCGCTGAACGGTATTCGGATTGACGGTATAGTTAAGTGCCATCTCCCGAACGGAAATCAGTTTATCACCAAGATTCAATCTTCCGGAAATAATGTCATTTTCGATCATTTTAGCTAATTGCAGATAAATCGGTAATTCGTTATTGAATTCATGTTCCATGACGACTCCTTTCTGTGTTATTGTGTTAATCACCTAACACAATAGTACATCACAGTCATTTACTTGTCAACATGATTAGTTATTATTAAACTCGATATTCGAAGTTTCTTTATCTAACGATAAAAAAAGCAGAAGAGACATTGTTTAAGTGCTCTTTCTGCCTTAATCTTCAACATGAACCTTTTGATTATTTGGCTGGGCCAAATATTTTATTCAAACATAGTTGTGATTCTTTATCCGCTAAAGCCAAAATAGTATCGCCCGCCATGACGACTGTATCACCATGCGGGAGTATCATCTCGGTATTTCGGGTGATCGCAATCAATACAGCTTTCGCCGGAATTGTCAGATCCATGACCTTTTTAGTAGATGCGGTAGAGAATGCATCAACATTTACTTGTACGATCGAATAATCACCTCGGTTGAGTTTCATCAATGTCAGCATGTTTTTGAAATCCATCTCTTCCACAACCAAATGAGCCATTAGGTCGGCTTGATTCAAGCCGACATCAACACCCATTCCGGAGTCAAATAACCATGAATTTCGTGGGTTATTGACACGGGCGATAACGCGCGGAACACCAAATTCGAATTTCGCGATTGTTGATGCAACTAGATTGGTTTCATCATTACCTGACACACAAGCAACTACGTCTGTATCAGCAATTCCACAGGATTCAAGAATGTTAGGATCGGTTCCATCACCAAAGATAACAGATTCGATTGGAATATCATCTAATAATTTCGCATAGATATGAAGTCTATTTTCAATGATTTTGACTTCACACTTATTTTTCATAAGAATACCGGCAATATAAGCTCCGACTTGGCCGCCGCCAATGATGATTACCTTCATTTGCCTTCACCCCATTTCAAATCTAATCCCAGTAATGTTTTCAATCGACCGGCTGCACTCGCTGTCACAGCGATAAAAATCACGTCTTGTTTCTGCATGACAGTTCCGGTTGTCGGTAAGAAGGTCTTATTACTGCGGCTGATTGCCACAACTTGGATTTCTCCGATGACGGTCAACTCATTGACAGTTCTACCTTCAAGCATTGCCGGTGTTTCGATACGCACTAATTCAACACTGCTGTTTCCGATGGTGAACACATTGTCAAGTTGACTGTAACTCAGCATATCACTGGCACGTTGAATTCCCCATGTTGTTGTGGAGATCGTCTGAATTCCTAAGCTGCGATAGATTTCGGCTTTTCGCGGGTCATACAAACGCGCAATTACGCGTGGTACTTTATAGATATTACGAGAAATGCGTCCAATCAATGCGTTTGTCTCATCACTGCTTGTACAGGCAATCACAGCATCGACACGGTCGATCTTGGCTTCGATAAGGACATCACGGTCAAACCCAACGCCAACGATGGTCGTACCTTTGAAATTTTCACCCAGTAATTCGAAGGCTTCAGGATTGGTATCGATGACGGTTACTGTATGTCCCTTTTTGATTAAATTATGTGCTAAACCGGAGCCCATGCGACCACATCCGATGATAATGTCTTTCATTGTTTATCCCTCGCTTTTCATTCTGTCATTTCGACGGAAAACTGCTTTTCTAGCCTCTTCGATAAGTACGATCGGAATCGGTATGATAATCAGGAATGCCCATTCTTTGATGCCGATGGCAGAAGTTTGGAACACTTTTTGTAAGAACGGAACATATATGATCAAAGCTATAATAATCACTTCAGAGACAATCCCTTTGATGACTTGAGCGTTAGCGAAGATTCCGGCTTTGAAGATCGATTGTTTCTCGGTACGACAGTTCATGACCATCCCAATCTGACAAAATACGATTGTCGCCAATGTCATCGTTGTAGCCTGAGTATAAACCATCCCCGAGCTGGCTAATGGAACATTTGGCCAACCATTTAAATAATTGACAAAGAAGTAAGCACTCATCGCTAAGGCTGATTCTAGCATACCATACCATAAGAACGCTTTGACCATGACTTTCTTGTTAAGTAATGTTTCTGTCCGTGAACGGGGAGGTTTATCCATAATTCCCTTTTCAGGAAGTTCGGTACCTAGACCCAAGGCCGGCAACATATCGGTTCCTAAGTCGATTGATAGAATCTGCATGACGGTCAGCGGTAACGGTATCATACCTCTGGAAAACAAGAATGCGGCAGAAGGAACACCTTCCGGCATATTACTGTTGAGAATATAAACTAAGAATTTGCGAATATTACTGTATACGGCACGACCTTCTTCGATTGCTTTAACAATCGATGCAAAGTTATCGTCGGTTAGGATCATGTCTGCCGCTTCTTTAGCGACATCGGTTCCCGAGATGCCCATAGCAACACCGATATCGGCCTTTTTAAGTGCCGGTGCGTCATTAACACCATCGCCGGTAACTGCAACGATATGGCCCATATCCTGTAAGGTACAAACAACTTTATATTTTTGTTCAGGAGCGACACGAGCGAAGATAACTTCACCGTGTAGAGCTTCGATCAAGGATTCTTCACTCATATCACCCAATTCCTGACCGGAAATAATGCGTGGATGTTCACCTTCAACGATTCCGATGCGCTTCGCAATACTTTCTGCTGTCAGACCATAGTCACCTGTGATCATGATGATTCGAATCTTTGCTTTGCGGCAAATAGCAACTGCATCCGCCACTTCAGGTCTTGGAGGATCACTCATGATTACTAAACCGACAAAGGTCAAATCTTGTTCAATGAGTTCCGGTGTATAAGCACTCATCGCTAGCGGAAGATTGTCTGCTTTTGAAAGTGGGCGATAAGCGATGGCTAGAACTCTCAAACCATTTCGAGCGTAATTGTCATTCGCCTGCATGATCACTTCGCGTTCTTCCGCAGTGATTTCAACTTTGTTGCCTTGTTTATAGATCGTATTACATAATTCCAAAACTTCTTTCGGAGCCCCTTTGATATAAGCAATGCGTTTAGTTCCGTTGATTGATTGATTCAGTTGATGGATTGTACTCATGCGTTTGCGTCTTGAGTCAAATGGTAATTCTCTAAGACGCGGTGATTGTTGGTTTTGTTCACTGACACTGATGCCGGCTTTTTCGGCAACAACACCTAAACATGCTTCAGTTGGATCACCAAGAACGGTATAGCGGTCAGATTCAGCATTCGGAGCGACAACACGTGCATTACTACAAAGTGCGGCAGCGGTTAAAAGTAACTTCAATCCTTCATTATTGCTAATAGAAATCTCGTTTTTACCGTCCATTATTTTTCCGATAGGGGCATAACCAAGTCCGGTAACATCAAGTTGCTGTTCAGGTAACCATAGATGACTGACGGTCATCTCATTTTGGGTTAATGTTCCCGTTTTATCCGAACAGATAACCGTTGTACATCCCAATGTTTCAACTGCAGACAGCCGTTTTACTAAAGCATGTTCTTTGGCCATCCGTTGAACCGCCATCGCTAGTGATAATGTAACTGTCGGTAATAATCCCTCAGGGATAAACGCAACAATCATTCCCAATGAGAATACAAACGACTTTGCAATGGGTTCTTTTACGATGAACACAGATGCAATAAAGAAGAAAACACCGATCAACATCGCCATCAGTGAAACCTGTTTCGTTAGGATATCCAGTTCTTTTTGAAGCGGACTCTGTTCTTCCTTCATTGTTTGTGTAAGATTGGCAATTTTACCGAATTCGGTTTGCATTCCGGTAAATATTACAATTGTTTTACCGGTACCGCTGGAAACACTGGTTCCGGTAAATATAAGGTTAGGTATTTCCGAACGTGTAAGACCTTCTCGTAAGACCGCATCATATACTTTGCGTACAGGATTTGATTCTCCCGTCAATGTCGATTGGTTTACTTGAAGATCACTACTGGCAACCAAGCGAGCGTCGGCAGAAATCTTGTCGCCTTCTTCGATCAACATTAAATCACCCGGAACTAATTCTTCCGCCAGAATCTGTTTTTCTTCGCCGTCGCGAACGACACGTGCATACGAAGCTATCATCTTCTTCAGTGCTTCGGTAGCTTTACTGGCACGGAATTCCTGCCAAAAACTGAAAGTACCGTTGATGATATTGACTAAGATGATCGCAATCCCTAATTCCGGCATTCCGGCGATAAATGAAATAACCGCACCGAACCATAATAAAATCGCCATCAGATTAGTCAAGGTCGCCAAAAAAACTAAAATGGCAGGTTTGCCTTTTTTCTCGGTGATGACATTTCTTCCGTACTTTTCTTGTCGAGTCGACACTTCTGCCGAACTTAAGCCTTCGGCACCGGTATTCATCACTTGACATACCTCTTGAAAAGAGAGTTTATGAATCCCTTCAATTGCTTCGTCGAGCTTTGTTTGTTTAATTTCAACCATTTTATATTTCCTTGCAAGTATTGAAACTTGTTACTAAGGTGACAACTTCCCGACCTTCGGAAATTTGCCCTTGAACATCATATTCCTGTGTTTGATAAATGTCTACCAATATCATATCGATTTTTTTACACTATCTCATCTATTTTCAAGTTAAACGCTTACATTTTAAGGTTCTATCAAATCACGCAAAATTCGATCCCTGAAAAGTGCTGAAAACGGAATTTATTGATAATTTCCAAATAAAAAACTGCACTTCATCTTTCCCATTTTACTCTAAATTCGATAGAGTACAATAGCACAGAAGTGCAGTTCAATTGATTTAACTACGAAGATTATTTAGCATTTTTTTCTTTGATCGCCGCATGTGCCGCAGCCAAACGAGCTATTGGTACTCTAAACGGTGAACAAGAAACATAACTCAATCCAGCTTTATGGCAGAATTCGATCGAACTTGGATCGCCACCATGTTCGCCGCAGATGCCCAATTTAATAGTTGGACGTGTCTGTTTACCTAATTTACAAGCCATTGTTACCAACTTACCGACTCCGTTTTGATCCAAACGGGCAAACGGATCTTGTTCATAGATTTTTTTATCGTAATAGTGATTTAGGAAGGCTCCTGCATCATCACGGCTAAATCCAAATGTCATCTGGGTCAAATCATTTGTACCAAACGAGAAGAATTCAGCTTCTGTTGCGATCTCATCGGCTAATAAAGCAGCACGTGGGATCTCAATCATCGTTCCAACCATATAATGCAAATCCAGTCCGCTATCAGCAATCAGTTTGTCTGCAATACGTACAACGATGTCTTTAACGTATTTCAATTCTTTGACTTCACCCACCAACGGGATCATGATTTCCGGAACGATCTTCCAATCCGGATGTTTTTTGATCGTGTTGATTGCAGCTTCTATAACAGCTTGTGTTTGCATTTCGGCAATTTCCGGATAGGAAACAGCCAGGCGGCAACCACGGTGACCCATCATTGGGTTGAATTCATGAAGGTTTGAGATAATATTCTTCAATTCGGCTAAATCAAGATTCATTTCTTTTGCCAGATTGACGATATCTTCTTCTTCGGTCGGCAAGAATTCATGTAATGGTGGATCCAAGTACCGGATGGTTACCGGACGGAATTCCATCGCTTCGTAGATACCTTCGAAATCACTTCTTTGCATCGGCAAAAGTTTCAATAACGCTTTGCGGCGTTGTTCTTCTGTTTTACTGACAATCATCTCACGCATCGCTTTGATACGGTCTGCTTCAAAAAACATATGTTCAGTGCGAACTAGTCCAATTCCTTCTGCTCCGAATTCAACCGCTTGACGTGCATCTTTCGGTGTATCGGCATTGGTACGAACTTTAAGTGTACGGAATTCATCCGCCCAACCCATCAGTGTTGAAAAATCACCTGTAATCGATGCCGGTACGGTAGGAATTGCTCCGGCATAAATATTGCCGGTGCTTCCGTCCAGTGACAATGCGTCACCTTCTTTGAAATCGACACCTCCCAGGGTAAACGTCTTCGCTGAAGTAAACTTGATATCGCCACAACCTGAAACACAGCAAGTACCCATTCCGCGGGCAACGACTGCCGCATGGGAGGTCATCCCACCGCGAGCGGTCAAGATTCCCTGTGAAACATGCATACCTTCGATGTCTTCCGGTGATGTTTCCAAACGTACAAGAATGATCTTCTCGCCACGTTCTTTCCACACGACCGCATCAGCCGCTGTAAACACGATTCGTCCGCTAGCCGCACCCGGAGATGCCGGTAATGCGCTTCCGACCGGTTTAGCTTCTTGTAATTTCTTGGTATCGAATTGCGGATGTAATAACGCATCCAATTGTTTCGGATCGACCTGCAAAATCGCGTTTTCTTTGGTGATCATACCTTCTTTGACAAGATCGACCGCTATCTTCAATGCGGCAGCCGCTGTACGTTTACCGTTACGTGTCTGCAACATATAAAGTTTTCCTTTTTCAATGGTAAAGTCCATATCCTGCATATCACGATAATGTTCTTCCAAGCGATCACAGATATCAACGAATTGATCATAGGCATGAGGCATAACAGATTTTAATTCATCGATCGTCTGCGGTGTACGGATACCTGCGACAACATCTTCACCTTGCGCATTCATCAAAAATTCACCATAGAGTTTCTTCTCGCCGGTCGATGGATTACGTGTAAATGCAACACCGGTTCCTGAATCTTCACCCATATTACCAAAGACCATCGATTGAATATTAACAGCTGTACCCCAACTATAAGGAATGTCATTCATACGACGATAATAGATAGCACGCGGATTATTCCAAGAACGGAAAACAGCTTTGACCGATTCGACTAATTGAACTTTCGGATCGGATGGAAAATCTTCGTTTTTAGCAGAACGATAATACGCTTTGAAACGGAGAACCATTTCTTTAAGATCATCGGCTGTAAATTCCGTATCAAGTTTGATTCCCTTTTCTTCTTTCATCTCATCGATGATTACTTCAAAATTATGTTTCGGAAGATCCATAACGACATCCGAGAACATTTGAATAAAACGACGATAGGAATCATAAGCGAATCGTGGGTTATTCGTCAATTCGGCAAATCCCTCGACAACCGTATCACTCAGCCCTAAATTTAAGATGGTATCCATCATGCCTGGCATCGAAGCACGTGATCCCGAACGGACTGAAACCAACAGCGGGTTGTCGTTATCACCGAATTTCTTACCGGTACTGTTCTCTAATTGTGTCATATAACCGAATACTTCATCTAAAATTTCCTGTGAAATGGTCTCTTTGTCTGTATAGTAACGGGTACATGCTTCAGTCGTGATAATGAAACCTTGTGGAACAGGCATTCCTAAATTGGTCATTTCTGCCAAATTAGCCCCTTTACCACCAAGCAACTCACGCATCTTACCGCTACCTTCAGAGAACAAATAAACGTATTTTGTGCTCATGTTTCCTCCTTAGGCAATCTGCCGATTATAACAGATAGATTATACTAAATTTACTCTTCCAATACCATATGTAACCGCTTTTATTTGGTCAATATTTGCTTAATGACTTTATTTAAGTGTTTCAGCTTTTTGTTTTGCTAGATCGAATTGGCGTTTATATTCATTCAATTTGCGGTTTTCTTCCGCAATTTTGTCGGCTGGAGCTTTACTGATGAAGCGTTCATTGCTTAGCATCGCTTCGCAACGTTTGATTTCAAGTTCTAATCGTTCAAGTTCTTTGATCAACCGAATGCGTTCTTCTTCACTGTCAACAAGTTCACTCATCATCGCTTGAAGCGTACCTCCGGCAATCGAACGTTGGCTGGTTTCCCCTTCTAATGAATCGACACAGGTTGTTTTGACCATTTTCTCTAAGATCGCACGATGTTCTTCACTGAGTTTGAAATGAGCATCCTGGTCCTGGCTGATCAAAATATTCAATGGATGTGCCGGTTTTAGTTTGTACTCGTTCTTTAGAGTTCGGATCTCAGTGATCAGTGAGATCAAAACATCAACCTCTGCCAGTGCTTGCTTGTCATTCAGTTCAAATGGAGTCGGCCATGAAGCAATACATAATGCGCCTTCAGCCAAACTGCCATAAATTTCTTCTGTAACAAACGGCATGTAGGGATGAAGCATCTTGAGTATACCGATCAGTACTTGGTTCAAGGTTGAACGAGTAGCTAAGACCGTTGCTTCGTTGGTACTGAATAAACCGGCCTTACTGAGTTCGATGTACCAACTGCAAAAATCATCCCATATAAACGAATAGAGTTCTCCGCCGGCTAAAGCGAAATCGTATTTTTCCATGGCCTGTGTTACTTTGTCTAAGGTTCGGTCAAATTTCTGCAGGATCCAAAGATCGATCGGTGAACAAGTCAGTTCTTGCGGATTGACAGGAATAAATCCTTCCGGCAGATTCATCAAAACAAAGCGTGAAGCATTCCAAATCTTATTGATAAAATTCCAAGAAGCTTCAACTTTCTCGGTTGAATAGCGCAGATCTTGGCCCGGTGCCGAACTGGTACACAAGAAGAAACGCAGTGCATCAGCTCCGTAAGTCTCTATGACATCCATTGGATCGACACCGTTACCCAGTGATTTACTCATCTTATGTCCATCACTGTCACGAATCAAGCCATGAATGAGAGCGTCTTTAAAGGGAACACTTTTCGTGAAATATCTAGCTTGAAACGCCATTCTGGCTGCCCAGAAGAAAATAATATCATAGCCGGTAACTAAGACATCTGTCGGATAATAACGTTCGAAATCAGCCGTTTTTTCCGGCCAACCCAGCGTGCTGAATGGCCACAGAGCACTTGAAAACCACGTGTCCAGTACATCTTCATCTTGGTGATAGTGATCAGCATCCTGCGGTGCTTCCATCCCAACATAGATTTCTTCGGTTTCATTGTGATACCAAACCGGAATCCGATGGCCCCACCATAATTGACGGGATATACACCAGTCTTCAATGTTTTCCATCCATCGTTCAAACACATTTTCAAAACGTCCGGGAACGAAATTGATGCGATCGTCGGTTTTCTGGGCATCCAAAGCGGCTTCGGCTAACGGTTTCATTCGGACAAACCATTGTTTTGAGAGATATGGTTCAACAATCACATCCGTTCTTTCACTGTGACCCACTTGATGAATGTGTTTTTCGATCTTAACGGTATTGCCTTCCGATGTGATCCGCTCAGTCAACGCTTTGCGGCAAGCAAAACGATCCAAACCATTGAATTCACCGGCTAGTTCATTCATCGTTCCATCGGGATTCATACAGATCACTTTATCTAAATTATACTTTTCAGCCAAGGCGAAATCGTTCGGATCATGTGCCGGTGTACATTTCATCGCACCGGTGCCAAATTCGATATCAATATAGTCGTCGACCAAGATCGGTATAATCGCATGATTGGCCGGATTCTCGACATGCATTCCATGAATCACCGTATACCGTGTATCCTCCGGATGCACAACGACACAAACATCCCCAAACATCGTTTCCGGTCGGGTCGTTGCGACTTCGATATAGTTACCGGTCTCGATGACTTGATAACGGAACGTATAGAAGCTTCCTTCGATTTCTTTATGAATGACTTCAATATTGGAAAGAGCAGTCTTGGCTAGTGGATCCCAATTGATGATGCGTTCACCCTGATAGATCAGACCGGCATTATAGAGTTCAATAAAGACTGTCTTAACAGCGGTATTCAGTCCTTCATCCAACGTGAATCGCTCACGGCTGTAATCCAGTGATAACCCTAACTTTGCCCACTGTTCACGAATGATCGATGCATATTCTTCTTTCCAATCCCAAGCTTGTTTCAAGAACGCTTCGCGACCGATATCATAGCGTGAGATTCCTTGTGATTTCAGACGTTGGTCGACTTTAGCCTGAGTAGCGATGCCCGCATGATCCATCCCTGCCAGCCAAAGCATATCATAGCCCTGCATACGTTTAAATCTAGCAATGATGTCCTGTAATGACGTATCCCACGCATGGCCTAAATGAAGTCGTCCTGTTACATTCGGAGGCGGTATAACGATCGTAAACGGTTTCTTTGTCATGTCTCCGGCCGTGTAATAGCCGGCATCGATCCACGTTTGATAAACACCCTTCTCAACGGTATGGTGATTGTATTTAGTTTCTAATTCTTTTTTCATTCGATCTCCTTTTTGTGGTGCTGTTGGACCGCATCATCTTCTTTATTTAATGAATACATCGTATAACTGGCACGGCTTCCGTCTTTATCCCACATCAATCGTCTGAAAGTCCCTTCACAGATAAAGCCGACTTTCTCAATGACTCGACGACTGGCATCATTACGTACGTCATGCATCACTTCCAAGCGATAGAAACCTACTTCATCAAACCATATTGGTAGGGCACTACGCAATGCTTCACTCATCAAACCCCTATTCCAATAGTCTGAGTTGAGCGCATAGCCGATCTCTCCGACATCCCCATAACGAACCGAATGAACGTCGACCGTACCGATCATCTTGTTGTTTTCTTTATAAACGATCGCATAGGCTTCCGGTACTCCATTCTGCGGCCGGTTCAGGAAGAATTTTTCGATGACTTCACGACTCGCCTCGATACTTTCGTGTTGTTTAAATGTAAGATATTTGATCGTTTCCGGATGGCTACAGTAATCAAACATATCAGTCGCATCATCCAAGGTGATCGGTCGTAAGATCAGCCGATCTGTCTCAATCTTTCTGACATAACAATTCAACATATTACCCCTCCTTTTCCATAAAAAAAACGTCCCGGTAAAGGACGTTTAACGTGGTACCACCTTAGTTTCACATTGCTGTGCTCTAAACGATAACGTCGTTGTACGGATTTTCTTACTGATTTCAGAAAATCAACTCCCGAATGACTTTTCGAAACGGTTTTGGTGCACTCACATCTTTCGCGCACTTTCTGGATTTCCCACCGCTTTTACTTGTTTCGATCTTAGTATTTATTCAATTATATCAAATACTGAAAACTTGTCAAAGGGAATCCCGACATTCTTTTAGAACTTGCTATTAAAGTAGCTTTCCTTTTAGGCGTGCCTGATCAAACGAATAGATACAACCGCAATATTGTTGGCGATACATATTTTCACTTTTCGATATTTCAACACTGCGATCGATTCCTTTATTCTTTTTGAAATCCGAATAGAAATAGTTCACATTCGGATAGGCTCTCATCAATTTAGAGGCAATTTCGTTGATCTTAACGGAATTCTTTTGGCGTGAGATCGTCATGACCGTACTTACATAATCGAATCCGTGCGAATTCGCATAACTCATCGCTTCGTTCATACGGACTGAATAGCACATCCAACACCGCGCATTTCCCTCACGGTCAGTACTGCGTTTGGCTAACCACATTTCATTGTAACGCACATTGTCATAAGGCGGAATAATAATGTTGATTGCGGTGCCCTGTTCACGATTAAACTTCTCTACATAGTTGATCAGCTCATCCAGACGGATATCATATTCACGTTGCGGATATAAATTAGAATTATTGAAATAAAGGGTGATCTCAAATACCTCATATAAATATTCCAAGGGATAACTGTTACAAATGGCACAACACGAATGTAAAAGCAATTTTGGTTTAATGCCTGTTTTACGAATCCGTTCGATTTCTTCCACTTCCCATTGGTATGAAGTTTGTTTATTCATCAGAGGATCAACATACTGTCACCGAAAGAGAAAAACCGGTACTCTTCGCGTATCGCTTCTTCATAGGCCTTAAAGATGAGTTCTTTAGTGGCGAATGCACTTACAAGCATCATCAGCGTTGATTTGGGAAGGTGGAAATTCGTAATCAGCGCATCGATAGCCAATAATTTGATTCCTGGGTAAATAAAAATAGAAGTCACAGCTGTTTCTTCTGTAAAGAATCCATATTTCTGCATCTGTGTTTCAAGTGTTCGCGTACTGGTCGTACCGACCGCGATGATTCGACGATGTTCGGCTTTAGCACGATTCAAGGTTGCTGCAGCTTCTTTGGAAACATGATACGCTTCTTCATGCATGATATGGTCATTTACATCCTGCACATCGACCGGTCTAAAGGTTCCAAGTCCGACATGCAGCGTGATTTTAACGATCTCGATTCCTTTGTTTTTTATTTGCGTTAGAAGTTCTTCGGTAAAATGCAGTCCGGCTGTAGGAGCTGCAGCACTCCCGCACTCTTCAGCATAAACCGTTTGATAGCGAGTAGGATCATTTAGTTTTTCTTTTATATACGGAGGCAACGGTACTGTTCCTAATTTTTCTAATAGTTCGAAAAATATCCCTTCGTAGATCAGTTTGAAATCACGCAGTCCCTGCTCACCGATCTTAACACATTCAGCGATCAGTTCGCCTTCGCCGAAACGAACACGTGTTCCGATCTTAACGACTTTGGCGTTACCGACCAAACATTCAGCGATATCATTATCGATCTTCAAGATCAATAATTCGACATGCGCCAGTGTTGTTTCTTTGACACCAAACAAACGTGCCGGCATAACTTTAGTATCATTGAGCACTAATACATCACCGACATTCAAATAGTCAATCAGATCAGTGAAATGAGCATGTGAAATCATTTGCTGCGTGCGATCAACAACCAACATGCGTGAGGCACTGCGCTTGCTTAACGGTGTTTGAGCAATCAGATGGGAGGGTAGATCAAAATTAAAATCATCGGTTTTCATTAGAATCCCCTCGAATCGATACTGTTGAGTTTATGCTTTTTAAAGTAATCGTCTTTGAAATCCTGAAAACGATCCTCATTGATCGCAAGTCGGATATCTTCCGTCAGTTTGATCAAAAAACGTAAATTATGGATAGAAAGTAAACGTTGACCCAGTCCTTCATTGCATCTGATCAAGTGCCGTAAATATGCTTTGGTATAGTCACGGCAGGTCTCGCAATCGCATTCCGGATCCAACGGTGTAAAATCACGTTCGTATTTCTGATTACGGATGTTCACACGACCTTGCGAAGTCATCAATGTACCATGACGAGCAATACGCGTCGGTAAGACGCAGTCAAACATATCCACCCCACGCAGGACACCTTCTAAAATCGCATCGGTTGAGCCGACGCCCATTAAATAACGAGGCTTGTCACTGGGTAACCATTTGATACTGTAATCGATCATCTTATACAGCATTTCCTTGGATTCACCAACACTGGTCCCACCGATCGAATAACCGGGGAAATCCATTTCTACCAGTGATTTCGCTGAAAGTTCACGTAAATCTTCATACTCACCGCCCTGAACAATCCCGAAAAGGGCTTGATCAGCCATACGTTGATGAGCGTCTTTACCGCGCCTTGCCCATCGCAAAGTTCTTTCAACACTATTTTTCATATAATCATGGGTACACGGATAGGGTGCACATTCGTCAAAACTCATGATGATATCAGCACCTAGATTATTTTGAACTTGAATCGATTTCTCAGGTGATAAAAACAAGGTATCACCATTCATATGATTTTTGAAAGTCACACCTTCTTCCGTGATCTTTCGTGAATCGCTCAGTGAAAAAACTTGAAAACCGCCGGAATCTGTCAGAATCGGGTTTTTCACATTCATGAAGCGATGTAAGCCCCCTGCTTCTTTGATGATCTCATCACCCGGTCGTAGCCATAGATGATAGGTATTGGATAAGATCACTCCAGAACCGATCTGTTCGATCTCGGCCGGTGAAAGAAACTTGACGGTAGCCAACGTTCCAACCGGCATAAACATCGGTGTCAATACATCACCGTGGGGCGTATGCAAGATTCCGGTACGAGCACCGGATTGTTTACAGGTATGCGTAATTTCTAAAGAAAATGATTTCATCAGTGCTTTTTCCTATCATAACCGATCTTTCGGTAAGTTTTTGACCGGATCAACGGGCAATTTGCCGATGATCGGTGTTATTTGGTGGTATTTTAATTGCCAACCATTGGTATTTTGCCACAGTGAGCACCGTTTTTCAACACCGAGTTTTACGCTGCACTCATAATAGACGCGAACGATGTGTTCATCGAGTGACTTTTTGTTGAACTCTAAGAAAGCCGTAACGTCTTGTAAACCAAGATCATTTATTTCTTTTTTACTGATTTTCATTCCATCACCAGTAATGCCTTCGAAATCGTCTGCAATCAATCGATCCAAAACGTCAATATCGTTCTTTTTCAAGCCCGACTTACTTCTGTTTCAAATTCATAGAACATCAATATACTTTTTTTTGTGTTTTCCATACTCATATTATACACGTAAGTGCGAAAAAAAGGACTTACTCACGTAAGTCCGCTGGCTTATTTTTTAACTTCTTCCTTCATAAATTCACTAAATTTGAGTTTTTTACCCAATGCCTCCGTTAAGAAAATCGCTTTTTCGGTGTTATGCAGAAGCACTCCGCCGCAGAATACACCACTTGTAAAGAAATATTTAGCAAACATTGGTTCTTTATCGTCAGCGAATTCAACTGAACGATAACTGAGTTCGGGATTCTTTCCACAGTCACCGATAGCGAACACATCGGTATCCAACGCATGAATACTGACAGCCGGTAAAATCGGTTGATACGTGACTTTATCCCCGATTGCATTGGATCCGGCGGCTTTACCCATCTCAACAGCCTGTGGCCAGATCGCATAGTTGATTCCGTTCAATTCCGCGCAATCACCGGCAGCGAACACACTCTTCACACTGGTTTCCATAAATTCATTGACCACAACGGCGCGCTTAACTTCGAGTCCGGCTTGTTTGGCAAGTTCTGCATTCGCTTTGATACCGGCAGAAACAACGATCAGATCACCTTCCAAATGACGTCCGTCTCCTAGATTGATACCATCAGCCCATAACTCTTGACCGGTGATTTCAGTGACTTGAATGCCGGTATAAACAGTAATACCCTTCGCTTCGACCCAGGTCCGTAAACGTGCGGATGAAACCTCATCCATTTGTCGTAACATCAGTGCCGGCGCGACTTCAAGGACACTCACAGCGAGTCCGGCTAATTTCATTTGCCAAGCAGCTTCTAAGCCTAATATACCACCCCCGATGACCAGTGCGTGACTGACTTTCGGAAGGAGATTTTTGATTTTTTCAACATCCTTCAGATGACGAATCGAGACTACATTATCACGTTGTACACCAATGATCGGAGGAACGAAACAACTAGCACCGGTCGCCAAAATCAGTTTATCATATTGACGGAATTCGCCATTGTCCAACATTACTTCGCGATGTTCGGGATTGAACTTCGCAACCGATGTTCCTAGCGTAACCATGATATTGTTGTCGCGGTACCATTTTTCGGTTTTAATCAAGAATTCTTCATGCGCATAATCACCCATAAAATTTTTAGTCAACATCGGTCGATTATACCCATATTGGTCCTCATCGCTGATGAGTTCAATGTTGCATACCTTGTTACGTTGACGAATCGCTTCGGCCGCATTGACAGCCGCAGCTCCACCGCCGATGATAAGTACATTCTCACGTGTTTCCGAGACATAGGTGACTTCTGTATAAGGAATCTCGATAAACTGCTCAGCCGGTGCCCCACAAACCGGGCAGATCTCAGGACGTGTCGGAGAAATGATGATCTCTCCGCAGATGATACATTTCCATGCTTTCATAAGTGGTTTATCTACTTTGATTTTATCAAGTCCCAGTAATTTGATTCCAAAGTTATAACCGAAATCAAACGCTAACTGTTGTTTAACTGCATCAGGATTGAATTTGATACTTAAACCATCTGATACTTTCATACGTAATTGTTTGAGTCTTTCGATCAGATGAGGCACTCCTTCACCGCTCCAACCATAAGAACCGAAAGCTGATGCGAACTTTCCCCCGTGGATCGGCGGAAGTAGAAGCGAAGTCAGATCCCATAAAGGCTTAAGTGCTTCACCTAAGATAGTCGGTGTTCCAAGCAGGATGCCGTCTGCATAAAAAATATCTTCAACAACCGTATTTAACGGAGTATCCACCAAATCATAGGTATGTACATCGATATCTCCTGCCGACTTAATTCCTTCAACGATACTTTCGGATAGTTTTTTAGTATAACCGTAAGCACTGACATAGGGGATAACAACCGTTTTACGTAAATTTGGATTAATGATCGTTGCCCATTTTTTATACTGAGCCAATATATGATCAAACCCTTCATCGATGACCGGTCCGTGGCCGGTAAGGATCCACTTGATTTCTAAATTATCAATACGTTTCAGAGCTTTTAACACAAAATTAGGAAACGGTCCCATGATCATATCATAATAATATTTCAGTGCTCGTTGGTAGCCTTCGTGATTATCGACCTTTGACAGTAGAACGTTTTCATCACAGTAATGGGCTCCGAATGAGTCACAGGTAAATAGGTAACCTTCTTCCTTGACATAGGTATACATCGTATCCGGCCAATGTAGATTGGGCAAGATGAAGAATTGCAAAGTTTTATCACCTAAACTAAGTGTGTCATTTTCTTTGACAGCCCGTTTCTTGAAATCAGCATTGATGATGTCTTTCAGAAAGTTTAATGCAGTCTGGGTACCGATGACTTCGATATTTGGATTCATCTCTAAAAGTTTATAAAGTGAACCGACATGATCCGGTTCAGTATGATTCACGATGATATAATCGATGTCTTTAACATCAACAACTTCTTGAAGTTTCGCTATATATTGATCGAAAGTTTTGAGCTTAGCTGTTTCGATGATGGCAGTTTTCTCACTACCTTTAATTACATATGAATTGTAGGTCGTGCCAAATTCGGTTTCCATTATGATATCAAATACGCGTAAATCAGGATCCAATGCGCCAATCCACCATAAGTCTTTTGTTAGTTTCAACGATTTCATTTTTCCTCCGTTGAGCTTATTCACAAGCTCTTATTACTCTATGCCGACTTTTTTCACACTCACAGCAAGATTGATTATCATTTTATACTACTTGGTGTAATTCTGTAGATAAGGACCTAATGATTCTGAAATCCTTATATCGTCAACAGATTCTGCATTTTCACACTTCGGTTGGTCAATGATACAATGGAGTCTTTTGTTTTCTGAAGGAATACCATCAGTTTTTCCTGAT
>JBBRCP010000025.1:0-21194 GCA_038204785.1 Erysipelotrichales bacterium | reverse complement strand
GGCATCGCCAAGTTATCAGAGATCATAGATAAAGTCCTCACGCAAATTATAACTTAAATTACAATTGTGCGAGGACTATGAATGAATCATTGATCAGTATTTTTCAAGATGGCGAAGATTCATCTTCGTCACTTTTTTATTCATTTATCACGCATGGACAATCGTGAAAGAATTCGCTATAATTTCAAAAAGAGGAAAAATTATGGGGAAAATTCTGATCATTAACGACTTAGTGAAGAAATACGGATCACTTACGGCAGTGGATCATTTAAATATGGAAGTTAATGAAGGAGAGTTTTTTGCGTTTGTCGGACCTAACGGTGCCGGTAAATCGACTACGATCAATATTCTCTGTACAATTTTAGAAAAAACATCAGGTGAAGTGTTGATCGATGGTCATCAGTTGGATAAAGAAAACGATGCCATCCGATCGAAGATCGGTGTTGTTTTTCAGAATTCGTTTCTAGATGACTTGCTTAGTGTTCGTGAAAATCTGGAGAGTCGTGCCAGTTTTTATCGCTTAAGCCGCAGTGAAACCAAAACACGAATAAGTGAATTGAGCGAACTGACAGGACTTAGCGAATTCATCAATCGACCTTACGGTAAACTTTCGGGCGGGCAACGCCGCCGAGCGGATATTGCGCGTGCCTTATTAAATCAACCTAAATTACTATTCTTGGATGAACCGACTACCGGACTGGATCCACAGACTCGCAGTAAAATCTGGGAAGCACTCTTGTTGTTGCGCCGAGAAAAAAACGTCACGATCTTTATGACGACACACTACATGGAAGAAGCAGCCGGTTGTGATCGAGTCGCAATTCTTGATCATGGAATCTTGTTGGCGGACAGTACACCGATGCGGTTAAAAGCTGAATATGCGCCGACACTGCTTAGATTAGTCAGTCCGGATATGCTGAATTTACAGGAAAAACTCACATGTATGAATCAGAAATACATCATTACTGCAGACACCGCCGAAATAACCTTAGATCACAGTCTGAGTGCTATCCCGATTCTGGATCAGATCAAACCCTATATTCATAGTTTCGAAGTCGTCGAGGGCAACATGGATACCGTCTTCATGCGCTTCACCGGTAAAAATATCAGGGAGGCAGAATGAAATGAACATTATTGCGCAATTGACGAAACGAAATATCAAGATATTTCTCAGAAACAAAGCAGAAGTTTTCTATTCGTTTTTAGGTGTATTTATCATCCTCGGCTTATATGTGTTGTTTCTTGGGGATGTTCAAGTCAGAAACTATCAGAGTATCTTAGGTGATGTGCCGGGCATTAAAGGCATGGTATACGCATGGATGATGTCGGGGTTAGTTGCCGTTTCTTCTGTTACTCTATCACTGGGGGCGCTTGGCAGAATGGTCCAAGATCGCGAAAAAAAAGTATTCAACGACTTCATGGTAGCACCCATCAAACGATGGCAGCTAATTATGGGATATGCCTGTTCAACACTGCTTATCAGCGGGCTGATCTCAGTGGTACTATTTGGTGTAAGTGATGTTGTTGTGTATCTCAATGGCGGAGAGTGGATGAGTATCACAATGATTCTGAAATCACTGGGAGTCATTGTTCTATGTGTGCTGTCTTCGTGTTTTATGTTTCTGCTAGCCGTTTCGTTTATTCACTCCGAGCATGTATTTTCGTTAGTCAGTACAATGGTTGGAACGCTGATCGGGTTTGTGACAGGCGCCTACATGCCGATGGGAATCATGCCTCGTATCGTTCAGAATGTCTGTAATCTGATTCCAATCTCGCAAGGAGCGAGTTTACTGCGACATATCTACATGGATGAATTATTGACTAAATTGTTTGCTGGTGCCCCTGTGGGGGCATTGAGTAACTATCGGTTGATCTACGGAGTTGATTTGACAATCGAAAAAACGGTGTTGACCAACGGAGGGATGATCGTTTATTTACTGGCAAGTATACTTCTGTTTATGATTCTGAATATAATCCGCTTCAAAAAAATGAAAGGATAAAGAAAAGCTGTCATTCAATCGAATGACAGCTTGTTTTGTTTATAAGCCACACTTCAACTGTGCGTTACAGTTGGTACATGTGTTGCATCCACCGATTTCCTCGACGACACCTTCTAAGCAGATCGGACAAATATCGCCGACTTCAACGCCGATATTACGATCGATACGATCAGCCCGCATATCGGTCTTCTTTTCTTCGACTTGTTGTTCTTTGATGTTGACTCCGAAATCACGAACCAGATCCATCTGTGACCAGTTTTGTTCTTCGTCGTTGGTCAGCGACAACACCTGAGAATCACGACTTCCATCTACATACACGGTGCCGCCTTTGGCTTTACCGGCATATAAACGTTCGTAAATCTTTTGAACTTGTCGTACCGAGAATCCGCGCGGCGCATTGACGGTCTTAGAAATGGATGAATCGATCCAACGTTGGATCGCACATTGCACATCCGCATGTTCTTCCGGTTTCAATTCCATCGCACTGACGAAGAAGTCAGGTAAGGTTTGACGTGTATAACTCGGATTTAGCTTCAACCACTGTTCGACGATTTCCGCGTTAACTTCGATGAATTTCCCTAAACGCCCACTTCGGAAATAGGAGAACGAGAAGTAAGGCTCAAGACCTGTCGACACACCTACCATCGTTCCGGTCGAACCTGTGGGTGCGATCGTCAATAAGTGAGAGTTACGAATACCGTGATCCAATACACCTTGTCGGATCGCCGGACTCATTGTTTTCATATAGCCGGTTTCAATAAATTTTTCTCTGGATGTCAAGAAAGGGAAACTACCTTTTTCACGGGCTAATTCGATGGAAGCACCATAAGCACTTTCAGCGATGCATTTAAATACTTCATCGACTGTCTTAAGTGAGTCAACAGAACCATAACGTTTGCCAGCCCAAATCAATAAATCATGGAGACCCATGACACCAAGACCCACACGACGTTCGCCTAAGGCTTGTTTACGATTGGCTTCCAAGAAATAAGGTGTATCATCAATAACATTATCCTGCATGCGGACAGTCAAGGTAACGCTGTCAGCTAATTCTTTGTATAAAATACGGCCGGTTGTACGATCAACGAAATTCGCTAAGTTGATGGCCGCCAGATTACATACCGAATACGGCGCTAACGGTTGTTCGCCGCAAGGGTTTGTCGCAACGACTTTCTGTCCGTAGGCTTTCGCATTGGTTGCCTCATTGGCGTTATCGATAAAGAAGATACCCGGTTCTGCTGAATAAGTAGCACAGAAACTAATCAAATCCCAAAGTTCGCGCGCTTGGATCGTACGATAAGTCTTGATCGGGAAACCCATTTCTTCCCATTCACGAACGTCACCCACTTCATGCCAGTGTTCGTCATAAGCTAATTTTTGTTCAACGGTATAGTGTTCCAAATCAGGGAAACGTAGCGCAAACGTTGAATCGTTCGCCACAGCTTCCATGAATTCTTTGGTCAATGTTACCGAAATATTGGCACCTGATAAAAATTCAGGAGAGACAACTTCCAATTTTCCGCCATCCAACAACATACCGCGGGCATAATCCAAAATATGGTCAGGTGTGTTCTTGTTTTCGGACAACGCCTCGTACATTTCTTTTTCAGTTCTGCTAAGCGGAATAAATTTAAGTTTTTTAGCGGCTTCATCACGGATCACCGGATCATTTGAATTTTCGGTCAACCATTTTAAGACACGCGCATTCTGCATTTTCGAAATAATAAATTCGATAATATCCGGATGCCAATCGGCAAGCATGATCATCTGAGCACCACGACGACTTCCGCCTTGTTCGACCAGATGGGTAAGATTTGCGATATCATTCAACCAACTGACAGCACCGCTTGATTTACCACCGACTCCTTTAGCAGGAGCTGATTTCGGACGAAGGGTTGAACCATTGGTTCCAACACCGCCGCCGCGTGACATGATCTCCATGACCTCTTTACGGTGATTTGCGATTCCTCCGCGGGAATCCGTTACGAAAGGCATAACGAAACAGTTGAAGTAAGTAACTTCTGTACCGCTGCCGGCACCGTATAAAACACGGCCGGCCGGAATAACATTCAATTGTGAAAGTTGCTGAAAAAATAAGTCACTGTACTTTTCTTTTAGTTCTGACGTTGTTTCAGCTGAAGCTAAAGCGCGACCTACACGTTTAGCAATCTGCTCATAAAACACTTCCATCGGCTTATCGATATACTTGAACGAACGTTGAATCAACCCAGTCGCTGCTTCCCTCTCATCTTCGAGCGGTGCACGCCATTCTTCTTCAAGTTCAATCGTGGCAAGCTCCTTGACGTAATCTATTCCCCTTACAATACCAATTCCCCTTGCAGGAAATTTGGGATCTTCCTTCACGATCGTCACTACGACATCTCCAACGCCTAATGTCTTAAGAGTACGGTCTTTTTGGGCATATCTGTCCAGCATGACCAATCTTGAAACACCATAATGAATGAGTTGGAAATTATCCTCGATAGGATATAAATGGGGGAAATGATTGGTTATATCAGCATTAATTTTATCGATTGTCGCTTTTGTATAACTCATGATCATTCTCCTTTCTTACTGTTTCATTACCTACTATTTTAGCATACTCTTATGTTTAATTTCGTGTGATTTCGAAAATTAGTCATTTAAATGAACGAAAATAAAATCGGAGAGTCGATTCATGTAAACTAAAAGTTCAGGAGCTAATTCTTGTTGCTTATGCAAACGGATACATTGTCTTTCTGCGCGGCGAACGATTGTTCTTGTCCAATGGATACGTGCTTTTTGCGGATCATCAAAGGGGTAAACGAAGCCACTGAAAGCGGCTTGTTTGACTTCAATGGCTGATTCCAAGGCTTTTACGCGCTCTGCCAGATCAAAATTCTTGACCGGAAAACCAGCTAACAGAGAACAGATATGGACCAGATCTTGAACGATCGGTTCCCATTCTAAACGCTCCAGTGAAGTTTCCGCCTGCATCAAGATGATCGCACACATAGCTTCATCCAAGGTTCCGAGGGTTTCAACCAAAACACTGTCTTTTTCGACACGTTGGTTGAAAACACCTGTATTTCCTTTATCCCCGGTTTTTGTCATTACGCCCATAATTTCCCTCCAATCGTTGGTAAAGTCGATCAAACTGCGTACTCAACGGTTTATATAGTAACAGAATAAGTATATAATTCGATACTGCGTGGATGATGTCAAAGGAAATGCCTCGCAACCAATAGGCAATACCCATTGTGAAGCCGTATAAGACAGCGTGTTGAATCGAAAAGAGAAAACCGAATAACAGACCCCAAACACCGCCGGCGATTGCCCAACGGTCGCTGCTGTTCTTATTCAACGGAACGAGTAAGCGAGCCATGAGCATCCAAAGCGGCCAAATCCACATATAGCCGATCACCCAGTCCCCAAAACCCCAAACAAGTGCTTCAAGAACAGCAAACAGGATCGCGATCATCAATGCATCGTTGAACGGTAGATGAACAGCATAGATCAAAAGTAAAAGGGTAACCAGTTCGACGTTCGGCAAAAATGCCAAGCCGACCTGGGCAGCCAGTACGGAAGCCGTCAGGGCTGACAGAAGAACGATGCGCAGAACTGGTTTCATGATCAATACGTACTTGTGAAGTTAAACGTGAACACATCCTTATCATAGATCGGAGCCATATCGATACCTGCGCAATAACCGGCCGAAACGCAATCAGGATTAGTAGCAGAATTATACAACCACCAAGGTCCTTTTGTCATATCGGTAACCTTGTGATTCTCGATTCCCAAGATGAATCTTCCATAAGTATCTGTCTTACTTCCCGAAAGTTCAATCGCCAACTTTTTCGCCGTCGTCAGTTCATCCAACAGATCACCTAATTTCAACGCATCGGTCCGCGTGGTATTGTCATAGATCACTTTCTTCGTTCCGTTTTCATCGATCGAAACAACGATCTGGATCTGTTTACTTCCTTTTTGAAGTTTACTATGATTATACCAATTAAATCCTGTTAATAACAACGCTCCTAACACCAATACAGCAATGATCTTACTACTCGTTTTCTTCATTTTAGAACCTCCTTAATAAAAACACACACCTTTTTAGGATGTGCGAAAAAAGACAAAAGTCTTTTTATCTTGTTCCCAGAAGATAAAAGTTGTGCACTATCTGGCAGGTCTACTGGCTAGTATTTCATCCTTCAGGAACCTTCCCGTTATTCACAGTGGCATATTTCCTGTTGTCCATACTTACAGTTGCTGGGACAGCTTCGGTGAACCGAATTCCCTGTTAGGCTTTATCAGCACCAGTCTAGGCATCTTCATTATAAGATGGAATAGCTTCACACGCAACAGATTATCAATATCTAATTTTGAAAGATATTCGTGAAAAGTGAACATTTTTCTTCTATTTGTTGCACTTATTTGATAGAATAGGGCAAAGAACGAGGTGAACATATGGATTATTCCGTATTGATCGTTGCCGCCGGTAAAGGCGACCGCATGGGTCTTGGCTATAACAAAGTCTTTTACCTGCTAAAAGAAGGCAGTACCATATTGGATACGACATTGGAATTATTTCTAAAGGATGAACGCTGTAAACAAGTGGTCATCGTCACCAACCAGAGTGATCTACAAAAATGTGTTAAAAAACATGAAATGGGAAGAATCGTTCATGTAGCCGGGGGTAAGACTCGTCAGGAAAGTGTTCGCAGCGGCTTGATGGCTGTCAGTGAAGATGTCGTCCTGATCCATGACGGAGCTCGTCCGTGGTGTCCGCGTGTATGTATCGATCGGTTATTGGAAACCATGACAAGTGAACAAGCATGCATACTAGGCGTGAAAGTGAAAGACACGATCAAAGAGATCCGTGATGGATATATTATCCGAACCATTGACCGTGAAGTCCTTGTTCAAGCGCAAACTCCCCAGGCATTCAGCACAAAACTGATACTGGACTGTTATCGCAAAGCAGATGAAAACAACTTCATCGCTACCGATGACGCACAATTAGTTGAGTCCATGAGTGATGCCAAAGTTCGGGTTGTTGAAGGATCTTACGCAAATATCAAAATCACAACCAAAGAAGATATCCGATAACCGCCAAAAAGGCGGTTTTACTTATCTTAACACCATAATCAGGCATGTTTAGAGAAGAAGAAAAATTCGTAAATTGCAATGAGTTGTTGTCCACTTTTTGAAATAGAGGATTCCTGAATCGGATCGTTGCTTAAGTTAGATTGAAGTAGGATCGGATGGCTTATGTAGGAGTTTGATAATTGAGTAACTTGCGAGGTGAATAATTTTTCAAGGGTTTACCTTTAGGGATTAAACATCTCAATAGGATGTAATGCTTTTTGTTTGTCCCTCTCTCCCATGACGAGTACGGATGTGCGAAATTGACTGAACTAAGATCTTTAAAGGCTTCTGCCAAACTCGCTATTCAGATCCAATGTCAGCTGTGATGTGTTTGTGCTCTCGGATCCACTTTGGCTTGGTGTTTCGTTGAAGGTTGAACCACAAATCCAAATGGGCTAGATCCAACAATCCTTCGTCGATATACCGATAGAGCGTTTTGACGCAAAACCATTCATGCGATTCAAAGGTTCCTTCCTCAATGACACGCCCAACGATGACGTCTGGAAACCACTTATCAACTCGCATCTTCTCTTTGACATATATGATGAATCGTCCGATTCTTAGTAGTTTAAATCTCGGCTTACTCGCTTCCAAATTATGACGATGATCCTATTGTAATTGCATTCGATCCCGTTGACGATAACAATATGGCTTTTGCTTCACGGCTCCACTATTGTCTATATGATTTCCAGAATAATTAATGTGGATTTTACAAACAAAGGCAATCCATTGACTAACCTCGGCATTCTTTTTTTACTTAATCAGATGCTTTACCTGCTTATCGCCCTGTGGAATTATCCAACGGTACCAGATAAAATAGTGATGATTTTTAGCCGTGATATTCAGGGTGTACCTTTAACCATATGGTTGGTTATATAAATCGAAGAGTTATACTGTCTTTTCCATCTTGATTTCGTTTTCTGTTTTGTTTATTGAAATTGTTTTTAGTTAGTCACTGGAATTAGAAGTTAAGAAATTATCTGCTTAGGAAATTAAAAAAAGGAAAGAATATCTGATTATCGCCAGTAAAAGCATTATAATTGATTTAAGGGTATAAAATATGATAAAAAGTACAGCATTGTTAATGGATGAACTTAAGAAATATGTGAATTCGACAGCCAAGATCCGGTGGCTCGTTGAAACGAGGATTGTTTCCATTGTCAGAGTGTTATATGAAACAGATTATATACGGCCCTTCTTATTTGTCTTTTGAATTTGTATACTATTCGCTTATTCCCGAAACGGTAGTTAATTTTACATCAGCGACCGTTGAAAAAAAAGGCGAAGCAATATACAACACGTTTTAGTACGTTTACTTATCGTGATGTACCAAGTGGAAGCATATTCTGTCCGTATCATTCTGCACTCTGTATCTTTTATGGGCTTGATAGATTCTCTGAGGACCTGGATTTCTCATTGAAAGCAACTGATCCTTCCTGTTATTTTTTCGAATATCTACCAATACTTGAAAAGGAAATTTGCGCCTATGGAATTAATTTCAACATAGAAATAGAGAAAAATCAGTTGATTCTGATATTAAATCAGCATTCCTAAATGGTAGTACCCAAGCGCATATGCTGATGTTTTACGCGGATGAGCAACTCGCACATTCTATAGGATCTAGCGAGCTTATCAAGGTAAAATTTGAAGTAGACACGAATCCGCCTGATTGCGCCACCTTTGAAACCAAGTACAGTTTACTTCCCATTTCGTTTGAAATCACGCTGTACAACATGCCATCACTTTTTGCCGGGGATAATACATGCGGTCATATCCAGAACATGGGAAACTCGCGTAAAGGCAAGAAATATTTGCGATTATGTATTCTGTCTTTCCAGAGGGACAGCTGTGAATCTGACGCATATCACAGCCCGACTCGCACAATTCGGTTGTTTTTCCGCAGAAAAGCAAATCACGATTGAAGATGACAAAGAGATGCTTCGTAAGCAGTTTGTTAGTATCGACTACGCATAGGTAAGCTGGATGTCATACCGTTTATTAAGGATCTTAGTGAGCTTGACGTTTGGAATGCTGACTTTTTCTGTAGAATCACTGAAGAATTAAAAGCATATGTTTAAAAATGGATTAATTTTCGCTAACAACTGAAAGTTATTCCCGGTTGGTTGAAATTAAACATAGTGCATAAAACGTTTTGACCTAAAGATTATTTATGCTAATTCATACTTCGAATTCTCAATAAAGGTTGAGCGTTCCAGCTACATATAAAGGGGGATATATGAAAAAAATCCAAAGTAAATTTAAAGTGTTGTTAATTATCTTAACGGTTTTGCTGCTCACATTTGCGGCGTTTCTCTTAATTGACTCATATTATTCAAGGGAGCTAACGATGTTTGTGAATGCTACACAAAAAATCGACAAGAATGAACCTAAATACTATATAGATGATTATGGGTATTACAGTTTCAATAAACAGGAAGACTCAAAATTTAGAGTATTACAACTAACGGATCTTCACATTGGCGGTAGTTTTTTAAGTTATCGCCAAGATAGAAAGGCATTGACTGCAATTATAAAACTGATCGACTTTACCAAACCGGATTTGGTCATCATCACTGGCGATATGGTATATCCGTCTCCTTTACAATTAGGATCTCTGGACAATTTAAAATCCACTCAATATTTAGGCAAACTCATGGAACGGTTGGGCGTTCCTTGGACAGTTACCTTTGGCAATCATGATGCGGGGCAATATTCATTTCATTCAAAAACGGAAATTGCGGATTATTACGCAAGCATTGACAATTCCTTATTCCAAAAAGGTCCCACCGACATCACCGGAATGGGCAATTCATTTATCAATATTAGAAGCAATGCAGGGAACATCATTACCACATTGGTTCTATTAGATTCAAACATGTATGCTGGCGATAAGTTGTCTGGTGACTATGATAATATTCACGATGATCAGATTGCCTGGTATAGGAACCAGATTGAGGCTTTGTCGAAAGAACGGAACGGACTTGTACCGTCGCTTGCTTTTTGGCATATACCAATCAACGAATATGACGATGCATGGAAACTCTTTAAAAAAGGTAGTAATGAGGTAACCTATGTTTACGGTAAGGCTGGTGAAGATGGTGAAAAGGTTTATGCACCAAGTATCAGAGGGAATATTTTCAATGTCATGGTTGAACTTGGTAGCACTAAAGGCATCTTTAGCGGTCATGATCATTTAAACGATTTTTCGCTTATTTATAAAGGCATCCGGCTGACCTATGGGAAATCGATCGATTATCTTGCATATAGCGGCATCGAAAAGTCAACATGGCAGCGCGGCGGAACGTTGATTGAAATTGATGAAGATGCTTCATTTAACGTGTCACCGATTCTTCTTGAAGATATAAAATAATAGCCAAAATGGCATGGGTATTCAAGATCTATAGGATATGCGAAGAAACTACTTATGCAGATTTCTTGCGACCCTCAAGAAAAAAATATACCATCATTGAGAGCACGTGATGTAGACCATTTAGACTAAAGTTTATTTCAAAATATTGAACTGTTATATATTTTGTAATGAATGATAGCTGTCTTGATACCTTTTTTTGAACGAGTAGTATTAAAGGGCTTTATGTCAAATGTTGGGGTGAGTCGATAGAGGGAGTGGAGTTTAATGAGGGATTCTCAGAAATGAGAGCCCTTTTTTAATAAAAGGCGAGTAAGATTCTGGTTCTGAAACGATCTAAAATATGAAGACCGAAAACATCACATTTAATGACTTTGATTTTATTGTTGCAGCCTTCGGTGATTTCGTTGGAGTAGGAATAGGCGAAAGTGTTGAGAATCAGTTTCTTCCAGTTACGCTACTCTAACGGCTGTCTTGAATTCAGGAAACACCGATTCTTCTACTTTCTGTATACAACTGTCGAGACGTTTTCGAGTTGACCGGTGTTCTGATACTACCTAAAATGGTGAATCAGCAAGTCTTCTGTCCGGTTATTGGGAAGTTCAATGGTGGTTTGTCGACTACATTGATTCGAAAATTATTTCTTATGTCCCTCTATTTTTTAGAAGAAGACAGATACCCCAACATTTATTGTAGAACCGTAAAAAAATTGACTCAGGTATAGGCAACCGGCAAAATGATTACTTTTTACTTTGGCTAAATAGATAATAAATGAGTATGGAAAAGCTGGATAACGATAACTTTATAGAGTATAAACATCAGTTAACTGAGCTGAATTCAACAAAACAACACTCATATTACGTAAATTCGTTACGAATTCATGTGAAATCAAGTGAGGGCGATTTACATTTACAAGCCACTGTGTTTCTGCTATAATTTACCAACGGGTAGATATGTTTCCATATTTACTCCTTGCCTGAAAAGGCCAATAGACCACAAGGAGGTGTACAAATGAGAAAGTATGAAGTCATGTACATTGTGAACGCGTCATTAGATGACGCCGCACGCCAAGAAATCATTAACGGTCTGCATGCGATTGTAACAAGTCGCGGCGGTAGTGTCGTTAAGTTGGATGAATGGGGATTGCGGGAGTTCGCATATCGTATTGAAGACATGATGAAGGGTTACTATGTCGTTGTTACATTCGAAGCTGAGATCGAGGCAATCGCCGAGTTCGACCGCTTAGCACGCATCAACAGCAACGTAATACGTCATCTGATTATTAAGTTGGACGAGGAATAAAGGAGGATACAAAGTGATCAACCGAGTGATTTTAGTAGGAAGAATGACTAAGGACCCGCAGATTCGCAAAACGCAAACCGGCAAATCCGTCACATCTTTCACAGTTGCAGTCAACCGACGCAGTAGTCAGCAAGATCAGACAGATTTTATCAACTGTGTGGCTTGGGAACGTACGGCTGAGGTTACGGCACAATACGCTAAGAAAGGTTCGCTTGTCGGAGTTGAAGGAAGATTAACTTCCCGAAGCTATGATGACGCTACCGGCAAACGCGTGTATGTCACTGAAGTCCTTTGTGACTCTGTTCAGTTTCTGGAATCTAAAGCAGCGTCTGAACAACGTCCGCAGCAAACAACCGCGCAACAGTCCGGATATTATCCTGACAGTAACGGAAGTCTTCAAGATGATGATTTCAATACAGGTCCACTCCTGGATATATCCAGTGATGACCTTCCATTTTAACTAGAGAAAGGAGATCTACCATGGCATTTAAAAAACAAAGAATGGGCCGCAAAAAGGTATGTTATTTCACAAAAAATAACATCACCACAATCGATTACAAGGATATCGAACTGTTGAAGAGATTTATCTCCGCTAACGGTAAGATTATTCCGAGACGTGTAACCGGCACCCGCGCGAAATATCAACGTATATTGGCAACCGCGATCAAACGCGCTCGTCAAATGGCATTGCTGCCTTACGTAGCCGACTAAGCATTTTTAAACCTCCATCGATTCGGTGGAGGTTTTGTCCTTTGGAAGGAGTTCCTTATGCATAACCAAACACGAAAAATTACCGAAGGGGCCATGATGATTGCGATCTTGGGAGTATTCATGTTAGTAAACCGTCAAACCATCGGATTACTAGATTCTTACTTCGCATGGTTGTTGCCGCTTCCGGTCATCTTCTACACAGTCAAATATGGGGTCAGAGCCGCACTTCCGGTTTCATTTTCGATCGTCATACTCAGTTTTATGTTGGCACTGCCGCAAACGATTTTCTTTGTAGCGATTTCTGCCGTGCTTGGTATTCTCTATGGCTATGGTGTCCGTAAAGAAAAAGGCAATGAGTGGTTATTGATCATGACGACCCTGTTAACGTCTTTTATGTACTTTGTGTCAACCTATCTTTTAGCCAGCCTTTTCGGTTATAATATAACCGATGAAGTTAAATTGACCGTCACCTATTTAGAATCGATGGGTGTCACAAATTTATCATCGAATCTCTATCAGACGATCTTGATGTTGTATCCGTTGGTTATCTTCTTGACTGCGTTAATTCAATCGATATTGACCCATATTACAGCGATCTCAATGATGAAGCGCTTAAAAATAAAAGTCCTTCCGATGCGTCCGCTAAGTCAACTCATGCTTCCTAAATGGTTGGGTTGGTTATGTTTGATTGCCCTATTTCCACAATCGATTGCTACTCGGATGGGAGCTTCAACCGATATCACGCTACTCACGACCTTGATTTTTTCTGTATCAAGCATGATACTATTCTTTGATGCCTATATATTGATTATTATCATCGCTAAGAAAATTAAACAACGTTTCCTGCCTGCGATCTTCCTCTTATTGTTTTTGATGATACCGGTCGGATTTGTTTATTTCTATATCGTTATAGGCTTGATGGATATTTTGACTGATCTTCGACGTCGAGTGATTACGCTTACCTGGAGGTGAAAACGTGTTTGAACACTTTGCCCAACTAAAATCACGCATACTGGTAATTATACTAGCCGAAATCATCGGATTTTTACTATTGCGGTTTGTGTTCGCAGTTTCGTATGACTGGTTTGCGCTTTTAGCGGTCGGAGTCAATATCATCTTGATTTGGCTGTTGGTAGAAACTTACCAAACAGATCAAAAAAAACGTGTGCTCAGTATTTCACGAGTATTGGGTAGTGATGCCAAAGAAGCTTTCCTTTATGGTCAAGTAGGTGTTCTGACCTATGATCAAAATTACGTTATCACGTGGGAAAGTGAATTATTCGAAAAACGCGGACTTGAACTGATCGGTCGCAAGGTTACCTCTTGGTTACCGGAAACGAATAGTTTATTTTTGGGTGACGAAGAGACGATCACCTTACAATTTGAGGGAGCTTATTATCAGATCGCCCGCAAAGAAGATGGACAATGTTTGTTTTTTAAAGATGTGACAGCTGAATTCGAACTTAAAGTTGCCTATGAAAATGAACAAGTAGTTCTGGGTTTGATCCATTTGGATAATTACGAAGAGACCACGCAATATGAAGAAGAGCAGAAGATTTCGTATATCGATTCATTGTTACGGCAACCGGTCGTTGAATGGGCAAAAGAAAAGGGTATGTTTTTGCGAAGAATCAAATCAGATCGATTCTTACTCGTCTTAAATGAACGAATTTTCAAGGAACTGATGAATGAGAAATTCAGTATCCTTTCCTATATACGTACGACGGCTCAAGAAATGGATGTTGCGATCACACTATCGATGGCGTTTGCGCGCGGATCGAATGATTATCAACAGTTAGAAGTGATGGTCAACAATCTACTTGAAATGGCTCAAAGCCGTGGCGGAGATCAAATTGCGATCAAGAAATTAGGCGAAGATGTAAAATATATGGGAGGCAGTACCGAAGCACAAGAAAAACGAAGTCGCGTTCGCGTTCGAGTGATTGCACAGACATTGCGTGATTTGATTCAACAATCCAGTGATGTTATTGTTGTCGGACACAAAGAGATGGATTTTGACTGTATGGGAGCTGCCATTGGTGTAAGCAGAATCGTAGCCTCTTATGATAAACCGGTCCGTATCATCTCGAAGTCCGGTGGTGTTGAAGCGAAACTGGCGGGAGCGTTAGTCAGATATAAACCAGTTTTAAAAAAGAATCACATTTTCGTCAGTGAATCAGAAGCGATGGAAACCCTTGGTAAAGATACTTTGATCATTATGGTCGATCATCATATCGCGGCTCAATCCAATGGGTCTTCTCTAATCGATAAGGCGCGTAAAGTGGTTGTGCTCGATCATCATCGCAGGAGCAGTGACTTTACCTTTAATCCGGTATTGGTTTACTTGGAGTCTTCTGCGTCCTCGTGTTGTGAATTGGTGAGTGAACTGATTCCTTATCAGACGAATACCGTTATCATGACGTTCGAAGAAGCAACGATCATGTTGACAGGCATCTTGATCGATACGAATCGTTTCCGTACCAGAACGGGATCCCGTACGTTTGAAGCAGCCGCGTTACTTAAGAAATACGGAGCGGATAGTTATGAAGCCGATGACCTTTTAAAGGATGATTTTGGTGATTTCGAACTCAAGACATTGATCATGAAACAGGCTGAACGTCAGAAAAACGGTGTGATCATTGCAGCTGTCAAAGAAAACAAAATAATTCCCAGATCGATCTTATCGCAAACAGCGGATCGAATGTTGTCAATCAAAGATGTTGAAGCAGCCTTTGTGATCGCTTTGATCGATGATAAAACAGTCGCCATTTCAGCCCGATCTAAAGGGAAAGTGAATGTTCATGTTATAATGGAAAAAATGAGCGGCGGCGGCCACTTTTCCGCGGCGGCACTGCAGCGTGAAAACACCACAGTTCTCAAGCTTAAGGAAGAGTTAGATCTTGTACTAGATGAGTATTTTGACCAGGAGGAAACTAAAAATGAAAGTAATTCTGCTTGAAGACGTTAAGAACGTCGGTAAAAAAGGAAGTATCATCGAAGTCGCAGATGGTTATGCGCGTAATTTTCTGATTCGCGGACGTCTTGCGGTTGAAGCCACAAAGAGAAGTGTTGAAGTATTGGATGAGCAGAAGCAAGAAAGCAAAAATCACGAGATGGAAGTTGAAGCTGCTGCGGTAGCGTTAAAAGCCAAATTAGCTACCATTAAACTTGATTTCCAGATCAAAACAGGTGATAAAGGTCGTGTCTTTGGATCGATCAGTACCAAACAGATTGCGGAAATATTGCAGAAGAATTATGGGATCTCAATTGATAAACGCAAAATAGTGGACAATGGGCCGATAAATACATTAGGATTGAATCGTGTAATGATCGACCTGCATAAAAATGTATCTGCTGAGATACTCGTAAATTTAAAAGCTATCCCATCTAAGTGAGGTAAACGCCATGAACCGACAATTACCCAGCAGCTTAGAAGCCGAACAAGCGCTTCTATCAAGTATGCTGGTTTATCCTAGTGCAGTAACGATCACCGTTGAACAAGGATTGAAAGCGGAAGATTTTTTTGCGGAAGCTCACAAGAAACTGTTTACTGTGATGATGTTATTGCAGGATGAAGGAAAACCGATCGATGGACCGTCGCTGATTGCACGATGCAATGATTTGAGTTTACTGTCACAAATCGGTGGTGTTGATTTTATTATGGAATTAGCCGATACTTCGGTCTCTTCCGCTAACACAAAATATTATATCGAAATTATTCAAAATAAATCGTATCTCCGAAATTTGATTCTGACAGCCCAAAATATCGCTGAAGAAGGATTTAACTCTTCAAATGATATCGATGATGTGATGGATAAAGCCGAGAAAGAATTGTTGAATGTCACTCGTACACGCCGTACAGGTGAGTTTAGGGATGCCAAAGAAGTGGTTGCCAGTGTATTGGAGAATATTCAAAAGATGAGTGCCAATCGCAGTAACATTACCGGCACAGCTACCGGATATCGCGATTTGGATAATGTGACAGCCGGTTTTCAGAAGGGTGATCTGATTATTCTGGCCGCTCGTCCTTCCATGGGAAAAACAGCTTTCGCTTTAAATGTTGCGATGAACGCTGCTCAGATCAATAATCAGGCAGTCGCTCTGTTTTCGTTGGAAATGCCGGCAGAACAATTGATTCAGCGTATGCTTTCAGCTAAATCGCGTATTCCAGGTAGTAATCTTCGTACTGGATTTTTGAAAAACAATGAATGGAATCAGTTGAATGAAGCAGCGACCGATCTTAAAATGGCGAAGATCTTCATTGATGATAGCCCGGGTGTACGAGTCGCCGAGATATTCTCGAAGTGTCGCAAACTTCAATCCGAACATGGATTGTGTTTGATCGTCATCGATTATATTCAGTTGATTACCGGTAGTGGGCGTAACAGCGAGAACCGCCAACAAGAAGTTTCTGAAATTTCCAGAAATTTAAAGGCATTGGCCCGTGAACTTAAGGTCCCGGTCATTGCCCTTTCACAGCTTTCCCGAACGGTCGAACATCGTACGGATAAACGTCCGATGTTGAGTGATTTACGTGAATCCGGTGCTTTGGAGCAGGATGCCGATATCGTCATGTTCTTGTATCGTGATGAGTATTATAATCATGCCGAAGAAGAAACCAAAAACGAAAAAACCGAGATTAGTATCGCTAAACATCGTAATGGTGCTACGAAGACGATTGATCTGGCATTCGAACGGGAAATCAACTCGTTCTATAACTACGCCGAGAACAGTACGCCGAAAGGAGCATAAGAATGAAAAAAATCCTCCCGATATTGTTGGCATTGGCTTTGAGTTTGATGGTTGTAGCTTTACAATCCTCATTCAACCTTACTTCAGTTAATTTCACAGCGATCGCGCTTGAAGAAGCTGCTGTAGTAAGCCAACCTGTACTTACGGTTGAAGCAACGCCGCACAAGATCAACAAAATGTACTACCAGCAACAGTTGATCGGTATTGTTACCGATACATCGAAAATCAACTCTTTACTGGCGGAAGTATATAAGGAAACCTATAAAGTCAATTTTCCCAATACCAATATCGGGTTGGGTGAAGATGTCTATATAACGAGTGAAGAGAGTTACTCTACGTACGCAAATAAAGACGCAGAGATTTTTGACTATTTAAAAAAGAATGATTTATTTTCCGTGGAAGCGACGAAGATCGAGTTTTCTAACGGCGCAGTTATCTATGTGAAGAATATCAATGATTTCGAAGTGGCCAAAGAACAGTATTTGTTGAATTTCATCTCGCAGAGTTCATTGGAATTGATCAAAAACAAGCAACTTCCGGCTGAATTAAGCACATATGGTGACCGTGAAATTGCGATCAATGTGCTGCAGACAACGACGATCTCTAAGAGTTTGGCTCCTCAATCAAAAATTCTGATGGATAAAAATGCGATTATCTATTTTCTCAGTTATGGGTATGGTGTAGCTAAAAAAACATATACCGTTCAGCAATATGACACCGTAGAAGGTGTGGGTTCGAAGAATGGTTTATCTGCTCAGCAGATCATTACGATCAATAATGATATCTTAAAATCGACAACTCAGATTCTTGAGGTGGGTTCTACGTTAAATGTAACGTATTTTGATTCACCGATAACGGTCGTAGTCACACGTGAACGTTTGACCAAAGAAGTTGTTTATGCAGCAACGACTCAATACGTTAATGACCCTACACTTCGTGAAGGGACTCGTGTTACGCAAACACGTGAACAAGATGGTTATGCGAATGTCAAATATAAAGATACTTGGATCAATGGCGTGCTCACCGGTGGTGAAAAGATATCATCTATGATTATCAAGCAACCGATACGTGAAGTTATTCGTGTCGGAACGTTGATCGTGCCAAGAATTGGTTCCGGTAACTTCCGTTGGCCGGTCGATAATCCTTCGATCACATGTCGTTTTGGATGTTATTCAGGGCATAATGGGTTGGATATGCAAAATCGCTATAATCTATATGGCAATGTATATGCAGCAGATCGCGGTGTTGTCTATCAAACGGGTTATGATGGTCTTTCAGGAAATTATATCATCATCAATCACAATAATGGCTTAATGACAAAATACAATCATTTGTCAAGACCAGCTTTCTTTGGGGCAGGTGTTGTTGTTGAGAAGGGTGAAATCATCGGTAAGATCGGTATGACAGGTTATGCGACCGGTCCGCATGTTCACTTTATGATCATTGTTAATGGAACACCGGTAAATCCATGCCGCTACTTGGGATGCTAATATGAATTATTCTGTGCTCGCAAGTGGCTCGAAGGGCAACTGCAGCGTCATTCAGTTAGGTGAAACACGGATTGTGATTGATTGCGGATCAACAAAAAAGCACCTGACACATAGTTTTCACAATATTGAAGTAGACTATTCACAGGTCGATGGTTTATTGATTACACACAGTCATTCCGACCATATCAGTCAGATAAAAATGTTTAAAGAAGTTGATGTTTATGCACCCTTTGAGATCGATTCGCGGCCGAATATGATTCACGTAACGCCCTACCAATCCTTTATGATTAAGGATGTGGTAATAATGCCGTTACCGCTATCTCATGATTCGGGAAATACGGTTGGATATGTTATCACGCATAATAACGAAAAACTTGTCTACATGACCGATACCGGCTATGTTCGATCACAAGACTATCGTTTTATTGAAGGTGCTGACTATTACATATTCGAAAGTAATCATGACCCGGAATTATTGATGGCAACTTTGCGACCGGTTTCAATCAAACATCGAATTCTTTCTGACAGTGGACATTTGTGCAACGAGGACAGTGCTCTGATACTGTCACGGGTGATCAGTGAGAAAACTAAAGAGATCGTATTAGCTCATTTATCAGAGGAAGCGAATACGGAACTACTGGCCAGAACGACGCTGATGGAAAAATTGTATAAAACCCATCCGTCCTACTCATCAACGATCTCAATTCGTTGTGCCAAGCAATTTGAACTACTGGTAGGAGGATTGCAAGATGAAAAAATGGACGTATATAGCAGCAACAGTACTCTTGATTTGGAATGGAGCACTCACCTTTGAGTTGGTACAGTTAAAAGAAAAACAAACTTCTGAGACAACTACATCGGATACCAAGATTATCAATCAAACAGTTACGCAATTCACTACGGATGTGACGAAAGTCGTCGCTGATTCAAGTGAAAAAGTAGTGGGTGTTACGTCCATGGTGAATGGAACGGTTTATGCGACGGGAAGCGGCGCTATTTATAGTGTCGCGGATAAGAAAGCGTATATTATAACTAATAATCACGTTATCGCTGAATCGACCGGAATCGAGGTCACTTTCGCTAACGGGCAACAATTGAGTGCTAAATTAGTCGGCTCCGATACGTATACAGATTTGGCTTTACTTGAAGTTAACATCGACTTTGGGGTGAAAGCATTTAATTCAGGTGATTCATCGCTGGTAAAAGTCGGTGAATATGTTTTAGCGATCGGAAGTCCGCTCGGACTTGAATTCCAGGGTTCGGTAACGATGGGAATTATCTCCGGTAAAGATCGTATTGTTGCTGTCGACTTAGATGGAGACGGTGTTGATGATTGGGACAGTATCGTGCTTCAGACCGATGCAGCAATCAACCCTGGGAACAGTGGGGGTCCGCTTATCAATATGGCTGGCGAGTTGATTGGTATCACCTCGATGAAAATCGCAAACAGTTCGGTTGAAGGAATGGGTTTCGCGATTCCGATCAATGAAGTCATCCCGATTATTACGCAACTGAAGGAAACCGGTAAAGTAATACGTCCGGTCGTTGGAATCTCAGCCGTCAGTCTTGATGAACTCTCTGTTTACCAGAAGAGTTACTATGGGATCAAATTAGATATGACATCGGGATTATATATCTCAAGTTTGACCGATCGTGGTCCGGCTGTACAGGCAGGGCTTAAAGTCGGTGATATCATCACGTATTTCGACGGTGCACAAATCACATCGTTTAAACAATTCCGTAAGATTCTCTATACCAAGAAAGTCGGAGATAAAGTAGAAGTTACCGTCAGCCGTGAAAGTAAAGTAGTCAAAGTAACGGTTACTCTTCAATGATTCGTGTTCTTTGTGTTGGGAAAATAAAAGAAAAAGCGATGGCTTCTCTGATCAGCGAATATTTGAAACGATTACAGCCTTTTCATAAATGTATAATTGAAGAAACAGAAGACTTTCCGACTTCGGATAGTGATTCGATGAATCAACAGGTCATCAAAAAGGAATCTGATAAATTGTTGAGTCGCATAAAAACCGAGGATACAATGATTCTGTTAGATCTACAAGGTGAGAGTGTGAGTTCAGTTGATCTTTCTAAAAAGATCGATAACTATTTTACTCAATCATCCAGCTCATTGGTCTTTGTGATCGGTGGATCGCTTGGTGTTTCGGAAATATTGCGACAGCGAGCGAATTGGTGTTGGAAATTATCTGATTGTACATTCCCACATCAAATCGTACGTCTGCTTGTACTCGAACAGATTTACAGAAGTTTTAAGATACTATACGGTCAACCCTATCATAAATGACACCTGAATTACCAAAGTAATTGCCGTTACATAGAAAGAAAGCATAATTCTTAGAGTTAAGTCAACTTTACCTAACAAAACCAGAAATAAGGTTGATAATTGATCATGTTTTTGAATCATTCAAGCATGATTAAAACCAGTAG
>JBBRCP010000024.1:0-21624 GCA_038204785.1 Erysipelotrichales bacterium | reverse complement strand
GAGCGTTGTTCAACATGTAAATCCGGGAATTCGGCCCGTGCTACATCACCGGCTGAATAGACAGAGGCCCCTGCTTCCGAAACAATCGCATACTGCATCGGGAGATTGTAGGTAGATATGCATTCAGCGATAAAGGCTTCTGATTCACGGCTGGCTGTACCATTCCCAATTGCTGCAATCGAAACATTATATTTTTTAACAAGGGCTGCGACTTTTTTAGCAGCTTCTTCTTTTTTATTAACCGGAGCATGCGGATATATGACATCGATGGCCAGTAATTTCCCGGTTTCATCAATCACTGCTAACTTACAACCGGTTCTAAATGCCGGATCAACACCCAAAATAACGGTATATTTTAAGGGTGGTTGCATCAATAATCGTTCCAGGTTATTGGAGAAGACATCGATTGATTTCTCATGGGCATGATCCGTTAATTCACTTCGGATCTCACGTTCGATACTAGGATAAACCAAGCGCTTCAATCCGTCTTTCACTGCGCTGAACAGTAAATCATAGACAACTGTCTCTTTACCCTTGGTGATGATCTTCATCTGATAATTTAAGTACCATTCTTGGTTATACTCCAACGAAACAATTAAAATCTTTTCGCGTTCACCACGATCGATCGCCATGATTCGATGAGCTTGAAGTGTTGTTACTTTTTCAGTGTAATCATAGTAAACTTTATAGACCTTATCTTCATCCACCGCATTCTTTTTGATCTTAACGGCTATTTTAGCTTCGGTGGTTATAAATTCACGAATCTTTTGACGTAGTTTTGCATCATCGCTCACCTTCTCGGCAATAATATCTAGTGCTCCTTGCAGCGCATCTTCAATACTTTCGACTTGTTCGCTTAGAAACTTCTCCGCTTCTTTTCGTGCATCACCTTGGGTCGGACACGCTAATAACCACTCTGCCAAAGGTTGAAGACCTTTCGCCAGAGCATCTGTTGCACGCGTCTTACGTTTTTGTTGATAAGGACGATAGATATCATCGACCTGTGACAATGTGACACACTTATCGACCTCACTTTTCAGTTCTTCAGTTAGTTTTCCCTGTGTCTCGATCAAGCGCTTAACATCTTCTTTACGTTTTAGTAAGTTCTTTTGATACTGGAATTGTTCTTCAATATAACGAATCTGCTCTTCATCTAATCCTTGCGTCATTTCTTTGCGATAACGAGCGATAAAAGGAATCGTATTCCCTTCTTCCAACATTTTAAGTGTATTTTGAACCTGTTGAAATGATATTTTTAATTCTTTGGCAATCGGTTGAATTAGATGTTCCATTGTTTCCTGCTTTCTGTAAGCGACTCTTCGAATAAAAAGCAAAGTAAACTGAATTACTTTGCTAAAAATCTAAACACATCAGATAACTCCGAGGATAGATGTATAATACCATAATTATTGTTTGATTATGAATGAATTTGTTGTACTACCAGGTGCATCGGCTCCTTTTTGTACTAAAACGATTTGTATCGCTTCGACTCGATACGCATAATTGGCAGTACCTGCCGATTCACCGTTCTTTGCCCATCCCAACCAACCGACATTCTGTGAATGAACACGATAGTATATATCGTAGAGTGTCGCTACCGTTCCACTCAAACTGATACGAATTGCTTCAAGACGTTTAGCTTGGTTTAATATCCCACTGAGTTGTCCGTTTGAAACGACTGGCATCCATCCGTAATCCTGAACATGGGATTGATAGGAAACGCTTCCACTTGGTAAACTGGATCCTAGTTGAATATTCACACCTTCTAAACGAAGTGATTTTCCTGATGTACCACTAATAGCACCATCTGCCACAAATCCCTGCCAACCTATCGACTGAATATTCGAACGATATAGGATCTTATTAAGACCATACGGACTCGCAAACGGAATAGCCGTTGAACCCGGCGCATTATCACCTTTCGCAACAATCACGATTTGGATTGCTTCGAGCCGATATCCATACCCTTCGGTTCCGGAAGCTTGACCGTTTTCAGCCCAATCCATCCAACCGAAATTTTGTGCATGAACACGATAGTAAACATCATAATTAGCTGCATCAACACCCGTTAATTCGATTTTGATGGCTTCTAAACGTAACGCTTTGTTTTCTGTACCGCTTAAACCACCATTACTTGTATAGGCTTGCCAACCGATATTTTGAACATGAGTTGAATAGCTGATTCCTAAATTAGTTCCACCACTAATACTGATGTTGATACCTTCCAATCTAAGTGCTCTGTTTGTAGTACCGCTGATCTCTCCATCGTTGACGACGGCTTGCCATCCAATATTTTGAACATGAGAACGGTACTCAACAATATAAGGAGGTAATGTTTTATCGATATTTGTGATTGTAACCATCTGACGAGAAATATTACCTGCCGCATCAGTTGCCACAAACTCAAAACTACCGTTTTCAGTAAATGTATGACTGGCAACATTTAATGTACCCTCATTACTTACGGCAGTTACTGTTATATCTTTAAATGTCGGAACTTTCGTATAGTTTCCAATCGTAATAATCGGTGCAACTTTGTCAATATTTGTGATTGTCACTGTTTTACGACTAATATTGCCGACAGCATCGGTAGCAACAAATTCGAAACTGCCGTTTTCTGTGAATGTATGACTTGCGGTGTTCACCGTACCTTCATTGATTGTTACACTGACTGTAATATCGCTTTGTGTCGCATTTATTTCATATGGAAGGATTGTGATTTCAGGAGGTGTGACATCAGCATAGGTCACATTTAAATTCATTCCCGTCGTATTACCTGATCCATCCTTGATAGGAGTAAAAACATAAACCTTCTCTGCAAAAGTTTTACTTACCGGAACTTCTCCATTATAGATAAGTGCATTTTCAAGGCTGACTCCATAATTATTCTGAACATATTTTAAACTTAATGAATAATCTCCGACAGCCAAAGAACCAAAGTCGATGTTATTTCGTAAGAATCCGGTTCCGTCATAACTGAGTAAGGTGGCACCGAATGCATCTGTTACATCTGTTCTTAAGTTTGTATCTCCCATGCCAATTTCAAAACGTTGCTCGTTACCGGCAGTCAAAACCAGCACATGCGTTGCATCGACTGTTTTCGCCGTATTATAACCGGGTATGAACGCATAACCTGATACAACTAAACTATTTCCCGCCCAAGCGAAACTTTCAATCTTCTGAGTTAACTTTCCATTCATGAGGGATGGAACCTTGAAAGAGGTCATTGTTGTATTGATATACCCAACGCTCTTCGCCCAATTATAGTTGATTTTTGTACCTGAAGTAGGAACATACAGAGTGGCATTGCCATTCACATCGACCGGCATGGTTGAAGGTGTTGATACCCAAAGCGAGTTTCCTGTTCGAATTCCACTATTGATATTGATTGGAAAATTAGTAAATGTATTTTTCAAACTATATAAATCAGAGCTATCTGAAGTTGTTTTTTCAACTGCCGAACCGACATTGTCCTTCAAAATCGCAATCTTATAGGCATTATAATCTCGTAAGCCAAGATAACGATCGATGCGATAAGCACGTCCGGCTATCTTTTGTCCCCAATATTGATCAGACGCATATTGGATACCGAATCCAACTCCTTTAGTACCGATAATACTGCCGTTAAATCGCCAATCATCAACACTCATATACCCACGTAAGTTCGCTCCGGTATGTTCAAGAACACCATCAGTAATTGACGGAAAGTAATAAGCTCCATTCAAAGGATCACTGTCGACTGCTCCCCAACCGAATAGATTATTTTTTGTGATCGCAATCAAACTGGTACCGCGACCGGATTCATGATAAGCCATAGAGAGTGTCAACAATGCATTGACCCCATAGGTTTCTTGACCTGTAATAAATGCCTGTCCTTCTCCATATAAGGCACTGCCGCCTTGAGCGACCTGTGTCATCGATGTTGCCTTCATCGTAAAACCTGAATAAACCGCATAGAGGTTTAGTTCAGCCGCTGTATAAACGCTCTTTGAGCGCATCGACAGATATTCATAATAATTGTAGTATTCACCTGGTAAACTTCCATTAAGTACGGGATTCTTACAGTCGCGGTCTGTATAAAAAGTGATTCCATCCCAGCTGTAAAAAGTACCGTTAGGTAACCATTCGGGAGCTGGTCCGATCATGGTTACACCGCGGCTATTCCCACTCCAGAGAGAGAAATATTCTTGGTCGATATCACGAGTGGTAATCGTGGCTCCGCCCGCATTTCTGTAAGTGGTTGAATAGACTCTGAATTCATTTATTTTAGGTACCATCGAAAACGGAACCTCACCCGTGATATCACTGCCACCAAGAGTAAACGTTAATCCTCTATCGACATATTTCATCGGCACAAGGTCAACACTCTTCAATGCTACATAACCTTTAAAGCCAGATACCTGGGTCGAAACAATACCATCTCCGGTATTTGTATCATAAGTAAGCGTATCATAATAAGCCATATCCATATGGCTTAAAAGATAGGTTCTCGTTGCATGTGCAAAATCTGTGCTTGAATAAACATATGTCATTCCCGATGCACCTGTTCTATAACCATATGTTGCAAGAATACCTCGTGTCATCGCGATCACTTTTGAAGGACTCTTTGATGTTTCATGACGCACGACGACATCAGGATTCGATAATTCGATTGTCCTCATTCTAGCTTTAGCTTGTTCGAATGTCGCATAACAAGCATCTAGAATATAATTGCCGCTGTTATCTACGGTAGAAACGTCATACCCTGTACCACAGACGACCGTTGCTGCTGACACTGATTGAATTGCCGGAGAAAATAATACAGAGATCTGTAACATAACGCAAATGGCTGCGAATATAATAATTTTTTTGATTTTCATTTTACCTCCTAATTGACAATGTTGATTTTTACGATATCATCAATTCCTTTGAATTTAAGCTCAAGTACAGCTGGAATTTTAGCATAATCACCGGTTGTGGCAACTACTTGCAAATACAAATAACCAGTCGACTCAGTTGCAACATCTTTTGTATAGATATTCGGATATTCCTTAACTGATATAGCACCCATCATAATCGATGACTCAACAACCGGTTCAGTGATTACATATTTTGCACTTTCAATATTAAGCACAACATTATTCAAAGGTTTTATTTGCATTTTGATCGCATACATCAATGACCAAGATGAATAATCGATTGAATCGGTTCCATCCGCGAATGTTTGAAACATTGCTTTTCCTTTTAACGGTAATATATTTTCAATCTTAAGTGAATAATTCTGATTATCGGTGATCGTATCCGTACTCTGGTAACTCAGCATAGCTGCAGTACCGGTAGCTTTCGTCAGGTCAAATTTAAGTGTTTTAGAATTCGAACTTCCTAGTGAAACAATTAAACTGGCTGAAGTTGCGCTTTTATCGGCAATCGGAATCAGCACATTCCCTTCCATCGCCATTTCAGTAGATTGGAAGGCATAAAGAATGTTTTGTTTGGTCAAGACATATCCTGCCGCTAATAATTTCTTTATATAAGGCTCCGTCTGAGTCAGTAAAACACCTTTATCTGTCTTCATACTCGCCATATCAAGTGAAATTGCTTTATCGGATGTTATTTTCAATTTAGCGATAACAAATTGAAAATCGAGGTCAACGAAGCGATAAACTGTATACTCACCGAGTGTAACTGTTGTTTTCGGCGTTGTTACGGCCGGATCCGGAGTAACGTTTGTATTATCTTTCTTAGGATTTAAAGCGAATGCGATAATACTAATGATCAACAATATCGATAATAGGCCTGTAACCCAAGCCCCATAGTTGTGTTGTTTTTTCATGATACCCTCCGTATTTATTTTAGCACACTTTAAATGTAATTTGACTTTTCAACCGTAAGTTTCACCCAAGGGTCGAATATGATATGAATCTTTTTTTCGATTCTGAATTGTTTCGCATAAACGAGTAATTGACTGATATTTTTTTGCGAATCATTGACATATTCTTGGATGGCTAATTGATAGTCGCTTTGACTTAGTAGTTTTTTGCGTCGAATACAGTCGATGATCGTTCGTTCACGATTTGTAACTCGTACTTTTTTATCACGATAGTCGATTTCGGTAATCCCGATTTTTGCATATTTGTCATCCCGATAATAACAGATAACAGGTAGTGTCAATGATGTATATTTCTGTCTACTTTCACTCTTTAGTGCTGCCAAGACCAACTTTTCCGGTTCGACAGGTAAATACCGATGTATATACAAAGCACTTTGCAAACAAAATACAGCTTCTGGATAACTTGCTTGCATCAAAAGAATTCGATCAAGTTCATGATCGTTTCTGATATAAGTTCCCCTCTTCACCGGAATTAATTCATTCGACTCAAGCAAGATCCGACAATAATAAGAATTGATACCCAATTCTTTTAAATCATGCGTTGTATAGACTTTACTTTTTTCAAGAATATTTATCATATCGTTCACATTTATATCCTTTTGTGTATGTATAAATTATATTACTTCATCCTAATATTTGTGTCAAGATTGTACTCAAATTATTTGTTTGTGGTAAAATAACTTAGAGGTATTTAAAATGGCAAAAAATGGAATGAATGTTTTAGTTCATCTTTCACGAGGTGAAGAAGTGGGTAACTCAGTTACTCATGGAGTAATGAGCGCCATTCTGCTTATTTCTCTTCCGGCAGTCGCAATTTACAGTTACGCCAAGGGCGGAGTTGTTTTAGCAGTGGGTGAAAGCGTCTTTATTATCAGTCTATTCTTGATGTTTCTGGCTTCATGTCTATATCACGCAATGTCATATGACACTCCACATAAATATGTTCTACGCATACTGGACCATATTTTCATCTATTTTGCGATTGCCGGCAGTTATACTCCGATTGCTTTATATGTTGTCAAAGGTTGGCAAGGATGGTTAATTTTGATTGTTCAATGGGTCATGGTGCTATTCGGTATACTCTATAAATCGATTGCTCAAAAAGCAGTCCCGAAACTATCCGTGTTGATTTATCTGTGTATGGGTTGGGCAGCAATCTTTTTCATTCCGACGATCATTCAAAACACCTCATGGTTGTTTATCGGTTTGATCGTACTTGGTGGAGTTTTCTACTCAGCCGGTGCTTGGTTTTATATGCAAAAAGATCGTCCGTATTTCCACTTTATTTGGCATTTATTCATCACTTTTGCATCAATCAGTCACTTCATCGCAATCGTTTTCTATATCTAAAAAGATCCGTTCACTCGTTAAGTAAAGTACCTTCGGGTACTTTTTGTTTTATCAATCACCGATTTATCGCATTTGAATATCGATATTGCGATAAAAAAAACACCGAATTTTCATCGGTGTCGGTTAATTTAGGTTAATGTTCGTTTTTCATTCAGAATTCAAGATCGCTTTTAATAATATCCGAAAGTGATCTTGTAGGCATCCATCCGAGTATGTCTTTGGCTCACTGAGAAGAAGCAATCAATTTTGCCGGATCACCCGCACGACGTGGACCAAACGTATAGGTAACAGGATAGTATTTTTCTACTTCATGAATGACTTCTGTTACACTGAATCCTTGATTTGAACCAAGATTCAAAAGCTCCTGCTACATTGAAATAGCGGAAAATACAATAATTCATTGAGTGAGTTTTAGCAACCCAGTGGATCATCTTTTCTGAGGCCAATTTAGTTTCCCCATAAGGGCTCATCGATGACTACTATTTCATGATGATTTCTGATCAATTCATAGACGGTATGGGAATCGATATAGCCAGCCCCTCCGATGACGCAAATTTTCATTTCAATGGATCTTTATAACAGGCGCAGTAGGTCTTGCCACGTTACGAGTACGATGAGAAGGATCATCAATGCGGCACTACCAAGCATCAGTAATTGTTCGAATTTCTTGTTGATCGGTTTGCGTAGAATCATTTCAACAGCCGTGATCAACACTCTTCCACCATCCAAAAGAGGTACAGGTAATAAGTTAAATATACCGACATTAAGCGATAGGATTCCCATCAGCAGAATCAGTGAATCAATTCCTTGCTTAGCGGATTGTGCAGTAACATCGAAAATTCCGATTGGACCGCTAACGGCTTGTAATCCTATTCCACGAACCAAACGACTAAGAGTTGAAAAAATATCTTGTGTCGTTGTGACAATACTCTTAGTACCATAACCAATAGCTTGTATCGGGTTGATTTTGACCACGGTTGAGGGAGGTATTTTTAAACCTAAAAAATAACGATTCTCTGCTTTGATATACTCTGCCGTGACTTTGATATTCAATGTTTCTCCTTCACGGAGCACATTAAAGGTAATCTGATCGGTATAAAGTTGTACATAAGTAACAATGTCATAGAAATCACTAGGAATGATATAAGTTCCATCAGAGAATGTAAGTTTTTTGATTTCATCTCCATAAAGAAATCCGGCAGCCGCAGCCGGTGAATTCTCAGTAACTCCGGCTATCACTGCTTTAGGAGCCACAACCGCTTGACCGTTGTAAATGAACATACCAACAAAAATAACCCATGCTAGAACGATATTCATAAATATCCCAGCTAACATAACAATCATTCTCTTCCACGGTTTGATACCTTTTATTGATCGCTCAAACGGGATTCCTGTATCTTCGCCACCTTCTTCGCCAGCCATTGAAACAAAGCCACCGACTGGTAATAAACGTAAACTATAACTGGTTTCTTTACCTTTAAACGAATAGATCTTGGGACCCATACCGATTGAGAATTCCTTACAGTAGACATGGAACATCTTCGCTGTGAGTAAATGACCGGTTTCATGGACCAAAACGATGATTCCTAATATGAGTACGAAATAAATAAATGTCATAGTTAACCTCCTTGGATGATTTCTGCCGCGATGATTCGCGCTATAGCATCAGCTTCAAGACAATCAGTGATTGAAATAATTGGCTTTATGATTGACCGTTCGACTGTTTTCTGAAGGACAGTCTCGATATCAAGAAAATGGATTTGACCTTTTAAAAATGCAGCTACCGCAACTTCATTGGCCGCATTCACGACGGCTGGCATAGTGCCACCCTTTATACCTGCTTCAATCACCAACTTTAATAGTGGAAAACGAGTTGTGCTCATTTCGTTGAAATGAAGCTCGGCTATTTTTGTGAAATCCAGTGATACAGCTCCATCGATCGAAAACCGATCTGGATAAAGTAATGCATACTGGATCGGTAAACGCATATCAGGACTCGCCATTTGAGCAATAACAGATGAATCAATATATTCAATCATGGAGTGAACGATACTTTCCTTATGCATGATCACATCGATCTTTTCATAAGGTAAATCAAACAACCAGTGTGCTTCAATGACCTCAAATCCTTTATTGACCATTGTAGCACTATCGATGGTAATTTTAGCACCCATCGACCAGTTTGGATGTGATAATGCTTCTTTAACCGTCACCGATCTCAACTCTTCGCGAGAGCGATCGCGGAAACTACCGCCTGACGCGGTGATGATCAATCGCTTTATGCATCTACTGTCATTACCCTGCAGGCACTGAAAGATCGCTGAATGTTCACTGTCGATCGGAAAAAGATTTACGTTATTTTTCTTGCATTCCGCGATGACCAATTCGCCGGCAACGACTAATGTTTCTTTATTAGCTAGCGCTATGTCTTTGTGGGCATTGATGGCAGCAAGTGTTGGAACCAATCCAACAAACCCAACCAACGCGTTGACCACCATATCCGCTTCCGGTAAAACTGCTAATTCAAGAAGACCTGCATCACCACTCACAAAACGAATTTTTTTAAACTCGTTTCGCAATAAAATAGCCTCTTTTTCATGCTGTACGCAAACAAGTTCAAATGATGTCGTTCGTAAAGTATCTTTTAACCAGCTGATGTTTGTTCCGACACTGATCGCTAAACACGCAAGCAATTCGGGATGCTGCGCCACAACATCCAATGTTTGTGTTCCGATGGAACCACTGGCACCTAACAGTACAATTTTTTTCATCGTTGCTCCTAGTGAAAAAAGATCAATAATACATAGAAAAATAGTAGATTAAAAATCAGACTATCGATCCGGTCAAGTACGCCACCATGAGCCGGAAATAGATTACCGAAATCTTTAATCTTAAAGTGACGTTTGATCGCACTGAACGCCAAGTCACCAATTTGACCGATAACCGGCAAAGTTAAACAAGCGATGATCAAAAAGTTAATGGGTAATGTTTTTATTAAGAAATATGCATAACAAAGTGATACAACAGCCCCCAAAAACCATCCACCCAGAGATCCTTCAATAGTTTTTTTTGGAGAGATACGTTCATTCAGTTTATGTTTACCAAAGTAATAGCCAAAAAAGTAAGCACCGGTATCCGTGGCATATGTCGATGCGGCGACAAATACGATGACGAGTGTTCCGTATTTAACGATTGTCAATATGGAGATCAACGCCATCGACATTAAAAGAATCATGGTAAACAGATACGTAACATCCATCAGATCAAACCAGTCAAAGAAGATCGTCATTATAAATAAGAAAATAAGTGTAAGAATCAATAATGCAGCCAAGTACTTAGGATCCGACATCCCAATCATGAATATACTAAGAACCATCAGACTGAATAATAAAAACGGCCACTTCTTTCGTTTAATGTCATAGACTTCATAAGCTCCGATTCCAACAAAAAAAATCACCACAGCCTTAAATGGTAAACCGCCTGCCAGTAGTGCCGGTATCACAACGGCAATCAATAAAATTCCAGTGATGATTCTTTGTTTCATTTATATTCCCCCGAAACGTCTTTCGCGATTCGCTGTTTCCAACAGTATTTCTCTTAAGCGTTGCGGTGTAAAATCCGGCCATGCTTCGGGTACGAAGACAAGTTCGGCATAGGCCAACTGCCAGAGAAGAAAATTTGATAAACGTTGCTCACCGCTCGTTCTGATACACACATCCACCGGTGGATAATCTTTCGTCATTAAGTATGTTTCAAAGATTTCTTCCGTTAAATCTATCGTTATTTTACCACTTTTTACATCTTCTGCATACTGTTTGGCTGCTAAAACGATCTCACGCTGACCCCCGTAATTCATCGCAAATACTAGCACCATACCTGTGTTATTCTTTGTTTGATCGATCGCATCCAAAAGGATATTACGCGTTGAATCGGGAAAAGCTTCGAGTTGACCGATCGTTGCGATCTTGATATTCTTTTCCATCAATTCTTTTAAAAATTTCTTAAAGAAAACAGCCGGAAGTTTCATCAAATAATCAACTTCTTCCGCCGGACGTTTCCAGTTTTCGGTTGAAAATGCATAGAGCGTTAAAACCTCAACGCCAAGATCATTGGCAGCGATTGCCAATTCTCGTACGTTTTCACTGCCTTGATAATGGCCGACAGTTCGTATCAGGTTTTTCTTCTTGGCCCAACGTCCGTTTCCGTCCATGATCAGAGCTATATGTTTAAACGGTGTTTCCATAGTTCTCCCTTTTAAAGAAGCTCACTTAAGTGAGCTTCGATCTATACAGTCATTATGTCTTTATTTTTTGATTCGGTAATCTGATCGATGTGTTTGATACTTTCATCAGTCAATTTTTGGGTTTTTTCCAATGCTTCTTTTTCAAGATCCTCCGTTAATTCGTCATCTTTTTTGATGGCCTCATTAATATCACGGCGGATATTGCGCACGGCGATTTTAGCTTCTTCGGAATGTTTATTACATACTTTTGTGAGTTCTTTACGCGTCTGTTCGGTCAATGGCGGGACGTTAATGCGAATAACGGTTCCATCATTCATCGGGGTTAGACCTAAATTTGCTTCAAAGATCGCTTTTTCGATCGTTTTCAGATAATGGGAATCAAAAGGCTTAATCACAATTTGCTTACCTTCAACGACAGAGATGCTACCAATTTGATTAAGTGGAGTCATCGTTCCGTAATAATCAATTTCGACAGGACTTAAAACATTCGGATTAGCACGACCGGTGCGAATTAAGGATAAATGAGTTTCAAATGAATCAATCGCTTTTGTCATTTTTTCTTTGGCTGAATCAAGATGCTTCTTCATGCGATGTTACCCTCCTTTGTGACGCGCGTCCCGATTTCTTCTTCAAGTACAGCACGTTTAATATTTCCATATTCATTCATATCAAATACGATCAAATCAATATCATTTTCCATACACATGGAGGTTGCTGTCGTGTCCATGACGCCTAGGCCTTGTTGGATCAGATCCATAAACGTAAGAAGGTCATATTTCTGAGCAGTCGGATTGGTTCGCGGATCACTATTATAGACACCGTCGACACCATTTTTGGCCATCAGGATCACATCTGCTTTGATTTCGGATGCGCGCAAGGCAGCTGTTGTGTCGGTTGAGAAAAACGGACTCCCCGTACCAGCTCCAAAAATAACCACGCGACCTTTTTCTAAATGACGGATCGCACGTCGTACGATAAACGGTTCAGCAACTTTACTCATTTCGATGGCGGTTTGAACACGTGTTTCGACGCCGATCTTTTCAAGTGCTCCTTGAACAGCGATCGCATTGATCACTGTTGCTAACATACCCATGTAATCAGCCTGGACGCGATCAATACCCATCTGCTCGGCAAACTTACCACGGATGAAATTACCGCCGCCTACGACGATCGCAATCTCTACACCTAACTCTCTGACTTCTTTGATTTGCTTGGCAATTTTAGCCAAGACTGCAGGATCGAATCCGTTCGACTTCCCTGCGAGCGCTTCACCGCTCAATTTCAGTAGTACCCTTTTATACATGAGACCTCCGTTTTTCTTTTAAAAAGGACACAAACGTGTCCTTAATCTTATGTATTAGTTTCCGAAAGTGGCATTCATAACTTCATCAACAAAATTATCTTCTTTTTTCTCAATACCTTCACCGACTGCATAACGAACAAAATAAGTAACTTCCGTTTTTGCGGTAGCTAATACGTTCGAAACTTTAAGGTCCTGATTTTTAAAATAGATTTGATCGACCAAACTGGTTTCCTGCAGTGACTTACTTAAACGACCTTCTAAAATTCCGCTTAAGACTTTCTCCGGCTTGTTAGCAAGAGTTTCATCATTTTTAATAATTTCGGTTTGAATTTTACGTTCGTGTTCAATAAACTCGCTCGGCATGTGAGTACGTGAAATGAAACTCGGACTCATAGAAGCAACTTGCATTGCCATGTCTTTCGCAACCTCTGCATCAGCAGAAGTTTTTACTTTGACGATAACGGAGATTTTTCCACCCATATGCATATATGTACCGAAGACTTCATCTTCACTCTTCTCGACGATTTCAAAACGACGTAATGTAATCTTTTCACCAATAGTGGCTGTTGCATCAATAACAAGGCTTCCCAGAGTCGAAGTACCACAGGCAAGGGCCAATGCTTCTTCAACGTTTGACGGGTTACTCGCCAAAATCGTTGTACATACATCATCTAACAATGAAAGGAATTGTTCGTTTTTAGCTACAAAATCCGTTTCCGAGTTGATTTCAACAACAACGGCACGATTTCCTTCTGATTTGATACGAGTTAAGCCTTCAGCAGCAATGCGTCCGGCTTTCTTGGCTGCTTTCGCAATGCCCTTTTCACGAAGCCAGTCAGAGGCTAGATTCAAATCACCATTGGTTTCTTCCAAGGCTTTTTTGCAATCCATCATACCTGCGCCGGTTTTATCGCGTAATTCTTTTACTTGTGATGCACTTATCATTCTTTTTTTACCTCCGTTTTATTCGCTAACTTTTGTTACGACTGGTTCTTTACGTTCGACAGCCGCGGCAGGTGTTGACGAAGCAGCAGATGATGTCGAAGTTGCAGCAGGTGCATACTCACGACGCGGTCCGTTTGAAGCCGGGCGACGATCGCGATCATAAGGACGACGCGGTCCACGTTCTTCACGTTGACGACGTTCTTCATTACGAGCACGTCTGCGACGTTCGTTTTCTTCATTTTGTTGTTCTACGTTGATAATAACATCACTCATAGTGATGTCTTTTTCAAGATCTTGTTCTTGGAAAGCGAATGATAAGATTCCGCCTTTACTTTCAACCAATGCATCAGCCATTAAGCCGACAATCAGTTTTACTGAACGGATTGCATCATCATTTGCAGGAATTCCATAGTCGACAACTTCCGGATCACAATTTGTATCTGTAATACCGAATACTGGGATACCCAATTTTCTGGCTTCAGCCACTGCATTGTGTTCTTCAGTTGGATCAACAACGAATACCGCATCCGGCAATTTCTTCATTTCTTTGATACCGCCAAGGAAGTTTTCTAAACGAGAAGCTTCTTTACGAATCTGTGCGATTTCTTTTTTCGTATACACATTGATCGCACCGCTTGTTTCCATTTCTTCAATTTCAATAAGACGGCGGATACGTTTTTGGATGGTACGGAAGTTCGTTAGAATTCCTCCCAACCAACGTTGGTTGATGTAGAATGAACCGCTGCGTAATGCTTCATCTAAAACAACTGCTTGAGCTTGTTTCTTTGTTCCGACAAAAAGGATTTTTCCACCCTTTTCACCAATGGCGCGCATTGCTGCATAAGCTTCTTCTAATTTCTCTTGAGTCTTTTCCAAGTTGATGATGTAAACACCATTCTTGGCAGCGTAGATATACGGCTTCATCTTCGGATTCCATCTTCTTGTCTGATGTCCGAAATGCGAACCGTTCTCCAATAACTTTTTCATCGATACAACTGTCATAATCTATTCCTCTCTTTCCGTTAGGCCTCCATCAGTTCTAGACACGGATAACTCTCGTGAGCACGGATCCATGAATCCCTGATGTGCGTAGTGCATCCATTTGATGCCATTGAATACTATAACATAATGATCCCGCATTTTCAAGGTTGAAAAACACGGGATCATTATTAAAACGGGCTTATTTCCTATATTTTTTTAGCTCTTGGATGGGCAGCCATATAAGATGACTTTAATCGATCCATCGTCACATGTGTATAGATCTGAGTCGTGCTCAAATTCTGATGACCAAGCAATTCTTGTACGATTCGCAGATCCGCACCGTTATCAAGCAGATGGGTCGCAAATGAATGACGAAGCATATGCGGATGCAAAGTACGGTTCATTCCTGCTTTTTTCGCTGTTGCGTCCAATATATATTGAATCCCGCGCGAACTCAATCCCTTCCCCAAACTATTTACGAATACGATATCATGGTGTAATTGTTTCATCAAATGGACACGTGAACTTTTAATATAGTGTTCTAATAATTCACCGGCAAATGGATAGAAAGGAACCATACGTTCTTTTGACACTTTACCCGTAAACCGCAAGGTTCGTTGATAGAAATCGATATCCGACAAACGCAGATTACACGCCTCACTGACACGCAGTCCACAGGCATACATGATTTCAAGCATGGCACGATTACGTAAACCATCATCCGTCGAAAGATCAAGTACCGCAAATAAGGTTTCGATTTCATCAAACAACAAAAAATCAGGAAGCATTTTACCTTTTTTGGGTCCATGGATCTGAATGAACGGGTTGTGATCGACAACTTTACGTGAAGCTAAATATTGATAAAATGAGCGAAGTGCCGAACATTTTCTTGATACTGTCGTATTCTTGAGTGGTGTTTTGCTTTTGCGTTCGATATACTCTAAATAGTCAGTAACAGTAAACCTATTTACGTCATTCCATGTCATAATATTTTTCAAACACAGAAACGCATGAAACTGGCGCAGATCGCGTCGATAAGCATCCGTTGTGTGTGCGGAGCCGGTATTTGTCTGTGAGATAACCTTTAAAAACTGTTCAATGTCTTCTTCCATTGTTGTTCCTGTTTGGCATAAAGGGAAAAGACACTTAGTGCTTGATTAGCCAGCCCTTCTTTGCGTTCTTTCTTCTTTAATACTTTTTCTGCCCTCATTATACCAAAATTAGCATTCATCGGCTGAAAATACTTAGGATTCGCAGTTGCGATGTAATTTGCCATTGCACCCATCATACAGGTATTAGGTAATTCTAGTAAGGGTGTTTCGGTCAAATAATGTGCCATATTGATGCCCGCTAGACATCCGCTCGCACAAGATTCAACATAACCCTCAACACCGGTCATCTGACCGGCAAAAAACCAATCAGGATTTATTTTGCATTGATAAGTTAAAGTCAATGTTCGCGGTGAGTTCAGATAAGAATTACGGTGCATGACACCATAGCGAGCAAATTCAGCATGTTCAAGTCCGGGAACCATCTGGAGGACACGTTTTTGTTCCGGCCACGTCAGATGGGTTTGAAATCCAACTACATTATAAAGGGATGCGGCGGCATCATCTTGTCTGAGTTGAACAACAGCGAACGGTCGAACACCGTCTTTTTCCAAACCGACCGGCTTCATCGGTCCGAATAATAATGTCTGTTTACCACGACGTGCCATTTCTTCAAACGGCATACAACCTTCGAAATAGATTTCCTTTTCAAATGCACGCGGTGCAACTTTCTCAGAGCCCATAACAGCCAGATAGAAAGCGTCAAATTCTTCTTGAGTCATAGGACAGTTGATATAGTCACCACCGTCATTTTCATCATAACGTGACTTGAAGTAAGCTTTTGAGAAATCAATCGAGTCTTTTTCAATGATCGGTGCGGCAGCATCATAAAAATAAAATGACTCTTCATTTAGACGACTTTTTATTTCGATCGCAAGAGCATCCGAGGTCAAAGGTCCCGATGCAATTAGTATCGGACCTTCCCCCAAGTGTGTAACTTCTTCACGAATAATGGTGATATTCGGATGAGAACTGATTCGTTCGGTCACGTTGGCAGCGAAAGAATCACGGTCAACAGCTAATGCACTACCAGCGGGAATTGCGGTTTGGTCGGCTACTTCGATAATCAGACTGTCCAACATTCGTAATTCTTGTTTTAAAATCCCGACTGCATTACTCAACGCATTACTGCGAAGTGAATTGGAACAGACAAGTTCGGCGAACAGATCTGTTTTATGTGCCGGTGAAGGTTTGATTGGACGCATTTCAATCAATGTGACATGAATATTGCGATTAGCTAATTGCCATGCAGCTTCACATCCGGCTAGACCGGCTCCGATAACAGTTACGCTTTTCATTCTTTACTTACCGCTTCTTCAATTGGCTTTTCTGATACTTCTTCAACTGATTTTTCTGTTTTTTGAATATATCGGCATTTTGGATAACTGCTGCATCCAATAAATGCACGTCCATAGCGGCTCTTACGTTTAACGAGCCGTGAATCACACAGTGGACAATTATCACCCGTATATTCCGGTTCTTTTTTCTCGCCGGCGTTTATTTTTCCGGTATATTTACAGGTAGGAAAGTTCATACATGAAACGAAAGGTCCGAAACGACTGTTACGAATAACAAGTTCACCACCGCAATCCGGACAGAGTTCACCCGTCTTCTCAAGCTCTTTCTTTTCCATTTTTTCATAAGCTTGATCAACTAACGGTGAAAAATTATCGTAGAAATTTTTCAGTGATTCAACTGAGTCACGTTGACCTTCGGCAATTTCATCAAGTTCATTTTCCATATCAGCGGTATAGCCGACATTGATGATCGTTGCGAAATGAGCCGCTAATTGTTCATCGGTAAGCATCCCTTGCGGTGTCGGTACGAATACTTTTGTCTTCTGGGTAGCCGTTTGTTTTTCCAACATAACATAAGCACGGGTCTGTAATGTATCAATAATAGATGCGTACGTACTCGGACGTCCGATTCCTTTTTCTTCCATAGCTTTGATCAAGCGAGCTTCACTGTATCGTAGCGGAGGTTCGGTAAAATGCTGCTTACCTTCGAGCGATGTGCTTTGCAGGTTTTCTCCTTCGGCTAAAAGCGGCATCATGCGATCTTTGGAGGATTCATAATCTCCGTAAACACGCAGATAGCCATCAAACTTCAAATGCGTTCCCGTAGCAGCGAAATCAAGGTTATCTTGAGTAACGATGACACTGACGACATCCGTCACGGCAGGACTCATGAGAGACGCCAAGGTTCGTGCGTAAATCAGTTTATATAACTTATATTCATCAGCACTCAGATAACTTTTTATATCTTCGGGCGAATATTCGATGTGGGTCGGACGGATGGCTTCATGCGCATCCTGGGAACTCTCATCATTCTTTACACGATAGAAACCATTGTATTTAGCTCCGTACTTTTCAAGGATGAGTTGTTTGACTGATTCTCTGAAACCGGCACTCAAACGAGTTGAATCAGTACGCATATAGGTGATAATACCTTCTTGGTCACCTGATAATGCTACACCTTCGTAAAGCCTTTGCGCTACACGCATTGTCTTTTTCGCTGAAAAAGAAAGTTTATTCGCAGCTTCCTGTTGTAAAGTCGATGTTATAAACGGTAATTTAGCGTCTTTATTCCGTGTTTGTTCTTTAACTGATTTAATTGAATAACCATCAGTTAAACGATTTAAAACTTCCTGTACTTGTTCATTATTGACTAAAGCTGCTTTTTTACCATCGATCTTTTCTAAAATCGCTTCAAATTCGACATCATCTTTATTAAATCCGGCATGAACTGTCCAGTATTCTTCCGTAATGAACGCCATGATTTCGCGTTCGCGCTCAACGATCAGTTTAAGTGCGACAGATTGAACTCGACCCGCTGACTTACTACGGATCTTTGTGTTCAGAAGTTTCGATAATTTGAAACCGATGATACGATCTAGAATTCTACGTGTTTCTTGCGAATGGACCAAATCCATATCGATTTTACGTGGATTATTGAAAGCCTCAAGTACAGCCGTCTTCGTGATTTCATTAAAAACAACACGATTGGTCTTGGTAATATCCAATCCCAATTCATCTGCAAGATGCCAGGAAATAGCTTCACCTTCACGATCAGGATCGGTTGCCAAGTACACTTCAGCACTTTTCTTTGCGCGTTGTTTTAAACTTTTTACAACATCTACTTTGTCTTTACTGATGACATAAGTTGGTTTGAATTCATTCTCGACGTCAACTCCTAAACCACCTTTTCCGCGTGTAGCAAGATCACGTATATGTCCCTTCGAAGAGACGACTTCAAAGTCCTCTCCTAAATATTTTTCAATCGTTTTTGATTTAGACGGTGATTCCACGATAACTAAATTTTTCATCTTATGGCTCCTTTACTATCTTTCTTAGTTTGAAACATGTGCTTTGGTTTGTCAACGATTCTTTTTATATGATGTCTAAATCCTGGCCATTTGTCAATATGTAAGCACCCTGTTGAATCAATGAATTACATCCCAATCCATCGATTTGACCATAGGGATATGGTACACAGTAGACTTCTCTTGCCAGTTCCAATGCTTCTTTAACTGTCAACATCGTACCGCTTTTCATACCGGCTTTTGTAACGACGATCCCCTGCTAACTTGCTGCGATCAATCGATTCCGATATGGGAAATGGTGCTTAAGTGGTGGTGTTGATCCAGGATATTCTGAGATAACTAACCCTTGTTGAGTTATCTCTCTATATAATGACAGATTTTCAGCAGGATATACATATTGAATTCCCGAACCCAGAATCGCAACCGTTTTTCCACCTTTTAAGGCTTCACAATGTGCCACAGCATCGATTCCTTTGGCCATACCGCTGACGATCACATAACGTTTTTTTAATATTCTTGTGATCTCTTTTGTGATTGAAATACTATACGGACATGCGATTCGACTTCCGACTACACCGATAGACCTTTGATTTAGTAATCCCAATTCACCTATATAATAGAGCACAAACGGTGGAAACCGCAAATCTCTGAAATATTTTGGATAATCCTCATCAAGGATCGTTGTCACTTTCGTCGGTAACGAAAGTGCATTAAACGATTCGTTTTTTTTGATCATTGCAGCAATTCCACTTGCTTCACCATTCGATTTGACACTGTAATAAATTAGCTGTTCTCGATTCATACGTTACCTCTCTATCCAATACGTTTTGATATAAGACACACCTAGTATATATTTCAACAAATTGATGAGTGATCAAAAATTAGTAGTCTAAAATGAATCGAAATATTCCGATTCAGTTTTCTTAATTACATAAAAAAACCAACTCAGAAGAGTCGGTCTTGTAATAGATTTGCTACAGGTGCATAACTTCTGCGATGGATTGGACAAACACCAAACTGTACAAGATTCGCTAAATGAAGTGGTGTCGGATACCCTTTGTGTTTGGCGAATCCGTATTCCGGATAAATAACGTCGAATTTGATCATTAACTCATCACGAATGACTTTCGCCATAATACTGGCTGCACCGATATTGATGCTGAGTGAATCACCATGGATATATGAATGAATTTCCTTATTCGGGATATTCAATGGCATTGCGTCAGTAAATATCAGATCACAAGGAGCTGCTTCAGCGAGTCGAGCCATGGCTTGTTTTGTGGCAGCGTAGATATTCAAACGATCGATCGTTGCTTCATCGACGATACTCCAACTGATCCACAATGCCTCTTTCGAAATCATATCAAAGCATATTTTACGTTTTTTTTCGTTTAACTTCTTGGAATCATCGATCATCTCATTCTGATAGCCGTTGGGTAAGATAACAGCACAGACAACTAAAGGTCCGGCAAGCGGTCCGCGTCCAACTTCATCAATACCTGCAATCAATCGATCAAATTTCCAGAATTCATCTTCGATTCGTTGTTTCATACACAATGTTCAAACGTAACTCGTCCAAGTGCGTCTTGACGAAGTTCTCTGAGAAACGCTCCCATAGCACGATCAAAATCAGCTTCTTTATTTTTAAAGTAGGAACGACGAGTTGCCATTTCAGTAAAAAAAGCAATTGGATCATTAAGATATTCCGTTTCATATTTTTTTTGCAGCCGATCAGGGTAATATTCGGTGATGAATTGATACCCCGCAAAAGCGATTTCTTCTAACGGAAGAACATTTTCTTTGATGGCTCCGGTCAATGCGAGATTCATAGCTACTTCTTTATCATCAAACTTCGGCCAAAGAACGCCCGGTGTATCCAGCAAATCAAGATCAGGATGTACTTTTGCCCATTTCATGGACATCGTCACTCCCGGTCGGTCGGCTGTTACCATGACTTTTCGCTTGCCTAATTGATTAATCAATGTTGATTTCCCGACATTCGGTATTCCGAGTACCATTGCTTTAATACTGCGCGGACGAATACCTTTCGCTATCCAACGGTCAAATTTTGGTTTCATGACTAGTTTACATCCTTCAACGATACGCTTACTTACATCATCATGAAAAAGATCTATCGCAATGACCAGTGTTCCGTTCTTGGATAATTCTTTGATCCATCGATCTGTTTCAAGTGGATCAGCTTTATCTTTTTTAGTCAGCACGATCAATCTAGGTTTATTCTGTGTAAGTGTCTGTAAAAGAGGATTCTGTGAAGCGAGTGGAATGCGACTGTCGCGGCACTCGATGATCATATCCACCATTTTTACTTTTTCTTCGATCTCCCGCTTGGCACGGGTCATATGACCGGGGAACCAATGAATTGTCATATTATTCCTCCTTAATTGGCAACAATCTTAGCTTCATTCAGGGGAAAAAGGATATAAGCATCCTTACTGATGATTTTTGACAGTTTAAACGCACCGAAACGGCGGGAATCACTAG
>JBBRCP010000023.1:0-21997 GCA_038204785.1 Erysipelotrichales bacterium | reverse complement strand
TCGTGTTAAAATCATTCATGGGAAGTCTCTCCTTGTGATGTTTGTTTGAACACCTAACATTTTACAAGTTTGAGCTTCCCTTTTCTATGTCATTGGGAAATTACGCTACGAATCGTTTACACAACATTATTGTAACTGCCGAAATGGCTGAATAAAAATAAAATACCAACTGAATAAAGTATCAGTTGGTATTCGTTATTCCTTTATGAAGATCGATAGCTGATCCGAATTTGATTAGCTTTTTTGTAGAGAAATCATTTATTTCCTAACTTCGATGATAATCTCCTTCGCAATAACTTCACCGCATAATCCTAATGTGGATGTAATATCAAAGATTTTATATTTTTCTTTTTTTAAGAAGTCTTTTAACGCTCCGATATTATCCATCTTTTGTGCCGGATAACCATACTCCAAAGATTCGTTGATCACTTCTTTGTTTGTTGCGATGAAATAGTCGATGGTGAACTGTGATATTTCATATAAGAGATTACTCAAAATGACATCTTCAAATCGATGTGACAAGACACCCGAGAATGTAATATCGACGTGATTTTTACCGTCTGCTGATTTCGTTGAGAGATGTAGTGTTCTGTTGATGATATCTACTTGATAGGAAAGTACTTGATTGTCTTGAATAGAAGAATACTGTTCGATTATATGTTCACTCATATTGTTACCTCTTTATGAACCAATTATACCATAGAGTTGAATTCGGAAGTTTCCTCTGTTCAAAACTCATAAAAAAAGCAACCTTCTTTTAAAAGATTGCTTGATAATTAACTATTCAGCCAATGATTTGATTTCTTTGTATTCTTTTAGATCGATGTATAGTTCTTGTGTATATGGATTACGTTTGGTTTTTACAACCTTATAGATCATATATACAACAACTGCAGCATTGATTCCCAGTGCCAATGCACCTAGTATTGTATAGATAGTTGGATTATACGTGGAATGAACCATGAATATTCCTTGATCTTGAAATGCAGGGAATGTTTGAGCAAACATACACCAAATAGCTAATGTCTGAGCACGGTGTTGTAACCAAGCGCCTTTACCGATCGTAAAGGCACAAAGTGTCGGGGCTAATAACAGTGCTATTCCGGCATACCATGCATGTGAAGGTATGCAGTTATAGGTATAGACGAAATTCCAGATGTCATAACCGATGATCCAAAACCACAACATATCCGGCCATAACATATCTTTGCTTTTATCGTTTTTGATTTGTTTGCGGATAACGATCCCAAACCAACCGGTAATTGCAATGATATTCAGTATTCCGGCAATCGCATTCATATAGTTCCATGGTCCACCGAAAACGCCAATAACTTCACCTTCGATCGCTCCTGAATGGATCATCCAATAGGTGGAACCTACTTGGAAGTCGCGAGCGACTGCTTCGAGAATATTCACGGCTAAAATCAATGGGGGAAAACACAAAGCGATCTTGTTACTTGATAGTTTCCAAAAAACTTCCCCGGTTTTCTTGTCTTTCTTCTCATAGTGACGGATTGCCCAGAATCCGATACTTCCGGCTGTCGCTGAATACACTTTGGCTAAGTGGAACCAGTCCGTGTAGATTTGGCCGCGCATCGCAGTCATCCATAAAATTGTTAATCCAATCGGCAGAATGACGAAACTAATAAATCCAGCCATTTTCGATCTTCTGGCTACTTCATTGAACATGAACAATAACACAAATACAACAAGCAACATAATCACTGCTAAGAAAATCGATGACCCCTCTGTTGTGTTAAAAGTAAACATTTCTTCTCCCTTTTCGGCTGCTTATTGTTAATGCCGATCGTTATGTATTAAATACCAAGCGTTAAGATCATAATTCCGCAAATCGTAATGGCTAAGCCGGCTAATGTATGCGAATGTTTTTCTAGAATTTTTAATCTAAACGCATTGATACCTTTCAATCCAACCCAAGTAGCTATAAGCATCGTACTGATGGTGCATATTGAGAATGTCGCAAGAACCGCAATAAACGCAAAGCTATTATGAGAGGCTGCCGGATACAAAAGTAATGGAATCAATGGTTCGCAAGGACCCAACACAAACAAGATGAATAATCCCCATAATGTATTGATGTTTGTTTTGGGTGATGCATCATGATGAACTTCGACTGAATCAATTGAATGGTGATGATGTTCTAACTTTATCCCATCGACTAAATGTGTATGCGGGCGATTCATATATGTATTACGCAACGCCCATAATGTATAAATGAGTCCGAATCCAATCATGAAATAAGTGGCTAATGTTCCGCGTATACTTTCAATATTAATTAGGTTGGAAAGACTTTGACTGAGTCCGATTCCCATAAAACCCAGAACAGCTGAACTCAATACATGACCAATGCCACATATAAATACAATTATCAGAGTTTTCTTCGTCGTCCAAGCATTGGCCTTTGAGAGAACAATAAATGGAACATAGTGATCGATTCCGATAAGTGTGTGAACAGTTCCGATAAAAATAGCAGTTGTAATCAAATAGTTAAGTTCAGTCATGGCATTGGCCTCTCTTTATGGATTTTGGTTAATTATCAGCTACGACGATTTCTTTGATCATGAATTCTTTGCCACTCAATAGTTCCCAGTTTCGGGTATGACAATCCGGGCATTCCCCTTCATTCTCTACGATCTTGAATACCTGATCACATTCACGGCATAAACCGGTCGCTATCAGGATCTCGATTCGAAGTTTTGTTTTTTCGAAAATAGTACCATCAATGGCTGCCGGAAAACACTCTTCGATGTATTTTGGAATCATCGAAGATATTTCTCCGATCTGTAAGACAATGGTATCTACTTCGGTAATATGGTTCTCGTATGCAATTTTCTCAACAGTTTTGACAACCTCAAAAACTACACTCAGTTCATGCATTGAAATGACCTACTTTCTACCTTAGTCTTTAATAAAAACATTCTTGATATTCTTGGAAACGATCTTCACTTCACGAAGCAACATTGTTTTCAGAACTAACGGTTTAACATCTTCAAACGAAGCACCGCCGGAATTATAGGTTCTGACCAGTGTTATCGCATCGAACTTACACTTTGTGGTACATTGTCCGCAACCGACGCATTTGTATTCATCAATTACCGTAGCGCCGCATCCTAAACAACGTTCAGTTTCTTTTTTCATCTGCTCTTCGGTAAACGTCATACGTACATCGTTGAATGGATCATTGGCTGAACTGGTTTTGTGTTGCGGAGCACTTTGTCTTGGAAGACGGTCATATCCGGCAAGATCCAAATTATCTTTATCGATCGCATGGTAAACTCTTCTATCACGTCCGATAACCAAACTCTGGCCGGGTTGAACGAAGCGGTGAATTGAAATAGCCCCTTGTTTACCGGCTGCGATCGCATCGATTGCGAAGCGCGGTCCGGTATAACAATCTCCACCGGTAAATACATCCGCTTGATTTGATTGATACGTAAACGAATCTGCTTTAAGGGTTTTATTCGGATTGAATTCGACCGTTGTTCCAGTCAATAAATTTCCCCAGTCGATCGCTTGACCGACAGAAACCAATACATAGTCAGCTTCTACGATGATCGTATCATTCTCATCATAAGAAGGACTGAATCTACCGTTAGTATCGAAGACCGAAACACATTTTTTAAACTCGACACCGGTCACTTTTCCGTTTTCGATAATTATGCGCTTTGGACCCCATGAATTATTGATTGTGATCTTCTCTTCCAGTGCTTCTTCGATCTCTTCCGGAAGTGCCGGCATCTGAGCGCGGTTTTCCAAACAATACATATCTACTTTCCCTGCCTCTACACGGACTGCCGTTCTAGCGACATCGATCGCAACGTTTCCGCCGCCGATGACTACGACATTCCCTGAAAGCTTAGGAGCTTGACCTAAATTAACTTCACGCATGAAATCAACACCAGTCAACACATGATCATTATCTTCGCCTTCAACACCAATGATTCTGCCTTTTTGAGCTCCGATTGCAACATAGAAAGCACGATAATCTTGTTTTCTCAGTTCATCGAGAGATACATCTTTACCTACTTCAACACCTGTTTTGAATTCAACTCCCAATTCTCGTAAAATATCGATTTCCGAATTGATGACTTCTTTCTCTAAACGATAATTGGGGATACCCAGTGTCAACATCCCACCGAGTACTTGTTGTTTCTCAAAAACAGTTACTTTATAGCCATCGATTGCCAAAAAGTAAGCACATGATAATCCGGCCGGACCTGCTCCGACAACAGCGATCTTCTTTCCGTAATTATGTCTCAATTTAGGGACATAACGATGTTTCTCATTCATATCCTGATCAGCAATGAACTTCTTGATCTCATCGATTGCAACTGCTTTATCGATACCGCAACGTGTGCATTCTGTTTCGCACTTATGCGGACAGATACGGCCGCAAATCGCCGGAAACGGATTTTCGTGTTTGATCAGTTCTAATGCTTCTTTATATTTTCCCATTGAAGCTAATTTAACGTAACCCTGAACAGCGATATGAGCTGGACATTCAGTCTTACAAGGGCTTGTTCCACTATCGACTACATCTTCGCGATTGGTACGATAATCGGTATTGAACTTCTCAGGTCCCCATTTTGTATCACGGGGATTATCATTAACTTTAACTTTTACTGGATTGAGTTGATGGATTTTCTGGCCCAGTCTTGCTGCATTGGTCGGACAATTCTCAACACATTCGCCACAAGCTACACATTTTTCTGCATCGACATGAGCAACATAATTGGATCTAACCATATCACTATTGTTGTACATCTGAGCGATACGCATGGCAAAGCATGAACATCCACAACAATTACAGATCGCATGGGTTTTACCCGTTCCGTCAAAATTAGGAATCTGATGCATCAACCCATTCTCTTCTGCTCGTTTAATGATTTCGTATGCTTCTTCACGCGTGATCTCGCGACCCCGTTTGGTACGGATATAATACTCGGCTGCATGATCTAATTGAATACACATGTCTTCTTTTAAATGACCGCAACCCTCACCCATCACTTCACGTGATGTTCGGCACGAACAATCCGAAACTGAAAAGATATGAGCTTCATCAAGATATTTCGATATTTCTTCGTAAGAGGCTTTTCGTGTTTCACCCTGAATGGCTTGTTCTACCGGAATGACACGCATAACGCCGACCCCTACCGGAAACTTACCAACACTCATCGGACCGACAACTCTACCGTATTCTTCGAAGGCGCGGCCAATTTGTGGAAATTTCTTGACGTTCTCTTTATTATTGACCATCATCTCCATGATTCCCGGAACCCATGTATCATACCAATACTTGTCGACACCCTCTTTTTTATTGACGAAACATACACCGGCCAAGGAAAGTTCCCAAGCAAGTTTTTCAGTCAATTCAACAGATTTATTACAAAGAACAGCGAGTTCGGTAGCACTTTTCGGTTTTCTGAAATCCATGCACAGTGCAACTTCAGCCATTTCCTCGGTAACGACTGGTTCCATAATGTAGTAACGTGGATCACTGGCGGGAATCATTGATTTTGACCCCATCTTTTTATTACTCACTTTATTAACAAATTCTAACAACCTTTGGTTAACTACTTTTTCGCTCATTGTGCTGTACCTTTCCAGTTCTTAACTTCACTCCGTAACCAGTCTGCAAATTCTTCGATTCCTTCGCCGGTTCTAGCCGAGATCGGTATGATTTTGATCTTTGGATTCAATTTCAATACACGTTCTTTGCAGACTTCCATATCGAAATCAAACACTGATAATACATCGATCTTATTGATCAGTAGCACATCACAAATTGAGAACATCAATGGATATTTCAACGGTTTATCGTCACCTTCGGGAACGCTCAGTATCATCGCGTTCTTACTGGCACCGGTATCAAACTCAGCCGGACATACTAAATTACCAACATTCTCCAGGATGATCAGATCTAACTCGTTAACTCCTAATCCTTCTAACCCTTGTTTCGTCATATCAGCATCCAAATGACACATTCCGCCGGTATGAAGTTGAATTACTTTCGCTCCGGTCTTTGAAATGGTTTTCGCATCTACATCCGAATCAATATCGGCTTCCATGACCCCAATCCTTAATTCGCTTTTTAGTTGATTGATCGTTTGGGTCAATGTTGTTGTTTTTCCGGAACCTGGTGAAGACATTAGATTTAATAAAAAAACCTCCTCTTTTTTCAAGGTTTCACGTAAAAGATCGGCTTGTCTGTTATTATTCGCAAATACACTTTGTTTGATTTCCAGTATTTTGAATTCTGTCATAATTTCCCTTTCTTCGATAAATTCAATCTTTGTGATAACAATAACATAACATTTGTTATGTTTCAAGACACATTCAAAGAATTGCGCTATAATAAGGTTGTATATCAAATGACGATCCTAAAATCGACTCAATTTTATTGAAGAAAAGAGACCCATGAACATTGAACCAACAAGTAAAAGTAAACAACACATCCTCGACTCTGCACTGAGCGTGTTTGCGATCAAAGGATTTGAAGAGGCAAGTATGCGTGAGATCGCAACTGCAGCCGGTTTAACAACTGGGGCGATCTATTACCATTATAAAAATAAAGATGATCTATTTTATGATGCTGTCAAAGAAGCCGCCTTTTTCGTACAGAAATTATCTGAAAAGAATGAAGATAGTATATTAAAAAGTAATGATGAGATTCTAAACGAAATCAGCAATCGAGTCAGAGAAAGGATGTCAAAAGAGGTTGAACAACGCTTGTTGATCTTATTGGCAGCCTATGCGTTATCCAAAGGCGGTCGCATCAAAGAGAAATACAAACAAGATTATACCGAGATCATTCAAAAAGTTGCGGAGATGTACTTCTTTGCGTTCGGTATCGAAAACATCGACTATCAACGAAGTCTGGCAGCGATCTTAGTCGCTGCACTAGATGGAGTGGCTATACAGTATTCACTTGGTGTCTTGAAATTTGATGATCAAAAATTCAAAGATACATTTATTAGTTTCTTTGCGGAAAGTATCCCGACCTATTTACGCTTCCATGGTAAATAACAAAAATACGATCACATCATTATAAAAAAATTGATCTCCCCGAATTGAGGAAATCGATGTTTTTTTATTGGTGCACCAGACGGGACTTGAACCCGTACGGTTAAACCACACGCTTCTGAGACGTGCGCGTATGCCAATTCCGCCACTGGTGCATAACTGCTTTCTAATTATAACAAATTTCTCCGTAAATTCCACATCTTTCGAAAAAAAGGCGGGAGTGCCGCCTTTAACTTAGATATGTAGATCGCGTCGGGGGAATCGAATAAACGCCATTGCCAAGCCAACACCAATCCAGACTAGACTCAGCCCGAGATAGAGAGGTTCCAAGGTCATATTCTTAACGATCAGATCATTAGGAAAATACTTAAAGAGAATAAAAGGTCGAGCCCATCCGCTTCCATCAAACATATCCATCATCACTGCCCCGATATAACTGATTCCCATCACAGAAATCATGATCATCGAAGCTTTACGGTTGTCTTTCATCAATCCGGATAATCCAAACGAGAAACAATAGAACGCCAACATCAATAATGTCATCGATCCAAACATTAATCCAAGTTCAGCAGATATATTTTCATTCGGCGCGATCTTAGCGATAAAAAAGATAGAAACGATATAGTCGATCAAGATAAACGCCAACACATATATGAGACCTGCTAAGAGTTTTTGTCCCAATACCCAAGAACGGGTAACGGGTTTTACCATCAAAAATTCAGCGGTTTTATCGCGTTCTTCTTTAGCCAAAATACCGGCTCCAAGAATGATCGCATAGACAGCTCCCATGATCACCAGATAGAAATGCATCATCCCATAGAAGCCACTAAGTGATGTCACTTCCAGATTCGCCATACCAAACATCGCTAAAAAGGCTTTGGGAAGCTTATCGAGTATCCCCGTGATTGAAGAATCAGTCGCTCCATATAAGGCAGTGAATTTACCCATCCCGCCACCAATCATCGCAACGATACCTATCGACCAAAACAAGAGACTCTTCCAATACATTTTCATTTCATGCAGAAACAGGTTCATAGTTTCCTCCTACACCGCATGGATGTCTTTTTTGACATAATAGATAAACCCGAACACCAGCATTCCTGTGATCAACACGATTGACCAAATCAGAAACACTGATTCAAATGATTTTGTCGCAATGATCGAATACTTCTCAAAAAATTGAAACGGTGAGAAATAACGGATCCATTTATCATCAAAGATCCCTTTAAGCATATTGACGACATAAAACCCAAACACAATGCCAAGTGAAACCGGAGCTACGGAACGAAGCTTGCGGAAAGTCACTCCCAACAAGATTCCCATCGCCGCAAAGACCAATTGTAGCAGAAACGTACTTAAGCAAACCATAAGTAATGCCATAACAGAAAACGGTTCTTTCGTAACTGCACTTACTGAATAGAGCGATGTGAGTGTAATGGAAAGATTGGTGATGATTAATATAACTAAAACAGCAGAACTTTTAGCCGCTAGGATCGTCCAACGTGAAACTGGTTTGGTAACTAGAAATTCCGAAGTACGCGTACGTAATTCGCGCCCCGAAGTACCCAGTGCCAACATCATTGCCTGCATCGCCGCAAGTAGTTCGATATAGATTAACACAAACGAATAGAAGCCGATAGCCGAAAAGAACTGATTGATGTCCATACCCAGCGCTTTAAGAAGTTCCGGTGGATAGTTTTTAAGGACGTTGATAATCCCTTGCGAATTATCTGAGTACGCAGGAAACGCCATCATAAACAAGTAGACCGTTGCACACATCACCAAGATCCAAATGATCGTGCTCTTACTATTGCTTTTTAATTCAAAACGAAAGATGTTCATCGGATCACTCCTTCTCGTAATAATGCATGAAGATTTCTTCCAGATCAGGTTCCGACATACTGATACGTGTCAGATCCAAATGTGAAAGTTGTTGTAAAAGTTCATTAACATTACCGTTATACAAGAAAGATACTTGCCCATCAGCATCCTTATAGTTGTTCATATGTGAATTGCGGAAATTCTCCGGTAACGCTTGAGGTGTCTCCAACATTACCTTCAAATATAAGTTTTCTTTTAATGACGTCATCGTATCGATACGGATGATCTTACCTTCTTTAATGATAGCTACGCGATCGCATAGTTTCTGCACTTCACTGAGAATATGGGAAGAGAACAACACAGTCGCTCCGCGCTTATTCTCCTCTTTCAGAATATCGAAGAATGTTTGTTGCATCAGCGGATCAAGTCCACCTGTCGGCTCATCCAAAATAATGAGTTTCGGTGAATGTAATAATCCCTGAACGATACCCACTTTTTTCTTGTTACCATAAGATAGATCATCGATTTTCTTGTTAAGATCAAGATCCATCCGTTTCGCAAGTTCAATGATCTTAGCACGGCAGTCTTTACGATAGAAAGAAGCTGAATACGCCAATAGATCTTTTACTTTCATGTTGTCATAGTAAAACACTTCCGACGGCAGATACCCGATCTCTTCATGGATTTTACGATAATCCTTCTGGCAATCTAAGCCAAAGATCGTTGACGTACCCGATGTCGGTTTGATCAGTGATAATAATAAACGGATCGTGGTCGATTTACCGGCACCGTTGGGTCCGATAAAGCCAAAAATCTCACCTTCTTGAATATCTAGATCAACCGATACAATACCACGTGCTTTACCATAATATTTAGTCAATTGTTTTGTTTCGATGATTCCCATAGAACCTCCCGATATCTAATTTCTATATGTATTATAGGCTTTTGATCGTTATTGCACAAGTTACGAAAAGACCAATATTGTCCTTTCCACAACGCTTAATGATAACTCACTACGTATGTTGAATTTATTGTCATCCACTTTATCTAGCTAATTTTACTTTAAAAGGTACGAGCTCATTTCTCTGCTCTACTTCATTTTGATAGGTTGACCATCAATGTATGTCTGTTCAAGATTCAACTTATCGTCAAGGATCAAGAAATCGGCCACTTTACCTGAAGCGATAGATCCTGTTTTCGCATCGATTCCAAGTAGTTTGGCTGGATTCAGTGCCCCCATAATAATAGCTTCCTCAAGTGTTGCCAATCTACTCTGAATGAGTTTACGCATGTTTGAATATAAATGATAATAACTTCCTTGTATCCACCCTTGGGAGTCCATCACTTTATAGTCATCTGTGATTGTCATTCCCGAACCCTTGAAACTATATTTACCTGGTTTTAATCCACTTAGATAGATTGAATCAGAAACCAAAATTGATTTTTTATAACTCTTAACTTTCAGTATGATCTCCAACATTTCTTTACTGACATGGATAAAATCAGTGATGATTTCAGCATAGATATCTGGATCTAGTAATCCAACACCCATAACGCCCACATTACGTTGATGCATCTGTCCCATGTTGTTTCCCGTATGAGTCAACGCATCGATAACACCTTGTTTATTAAAATTTTTGAAATCTTCCGCTGACATTAATGTGTGCCCAACCGAAACTTTGATTCCATTCGCTCTAAGATAGTGAATGGAATCTTTAGCTTGAGGTAATTCAGGTGCAATCATGACATATCTGAGTTTATTCCCGCAAGCAGCATTGAGTTCTTTTAGGTATTCAACACTTAACTCTCTTATCTTTTTAGATGGGTCTACAAAGAAAGTATACGCCTCTGTACTAAAGCGTCCTTCCAAGGTCAAACCCAGAAGTTTGGCCATACCAGGACTTTGATGATATTCCTTGATGATCGGATACATCTCTTCTTGTAGACTTGGACAGCAAGATGTCGTTCCGTTACGAGCCAAAGTACGCAATAAGCCTTCAAGTTCTTGAACTGAGTACGGTTGATTATCGTCAACAAATCCACCGTATCCGTGCAGATGAATATCGATTAGTCCGGGTATAAGTAGCTTATCTTCTACGGCTAAATCCACTTTACCCTGAAAATCAATTCTTGGTATGATTTTACCGAACTCATTTCCGGATATTTCTAAAATACCATCTACAATCCCATGTTCTGTATAAATATTCCGGCAAGAAATTAACATGACAGCCTCCTTTGGGTGTGACTACGATCCACATTAATCAGCACTGACTTTGTTGTATATACGTGTTTCTATAGTCTGACTTTACGCTTGTTTGGATGGGATTGTCAATATAATTTATACAATTCTGATATAGGAAGAAACTTATTGTAGTCTCTATTTACCTTCTGTTTTAAATGACTAAAGTGATTCGTCAACAATCAGATTTATAGCTTGATTAAGCTCTGTATTCTCAGTGTTGATATGAAGCAATTTTTATTATATATCCATATTTGATTTACTGATTCATGTTATTTTGGATATCAATAATAGATCAGGTGGTTACCAACAACACTAAAATAAGAAGACAATAAAATTTATACTCTAAAAACCCAAAATTAGATAGGAGGATCAATAATCCCTCACACTCGATCTCATGAAAGATCGCTTAACGAAATTATTAAAAAAAGGGCAGTCTAACTACCCTTCAATCTCACTTTTAAAATCAATTATCTGATCGTGAACTTAATTGTTTTTCCACTATAAACAGAATAGAAATTATTTGTATTTACATACGCTAGATCATCACCTGCCAACGTTGGGGTGGTTATCAGCGAAATCAAGATGCGACTTGAACCCAGATCCATCAACGTGGTTGCCCCGGCATATTCATTCGCCAGATTCAATTGACTGGAATTGATTGCTTTAAATTGTATGATCGTATCAAAACTGGCCCCATTATGATAATAAACACCAAATGTATCTTTGGTCATATTCTCAAGTATTTCAATGCGATCGACACTTTTACCGGGTATTGACATCGCCAACGTTAATGCCGGTAAATAACATTCAGTTGTATTCGATGCAGCGGCATATTCGCAAGGTAAAATATGATAACTGTATCCGTCACGAATGGTCACCTGCAGAGCTGAAAGTGTCTTAGTCAACGTTTCAACTTGAGTCGATAAAGCTGTGATTTTTGTTTCCAAGTCAGTGATCTTAACTTCATAATCACTTTTAGCCACGGAATTGGGACTACAAGCGCTCAATAAGAGGACACTTAGCAGTATAGCTACTATTTTCTTCATGGTTCTCTCCTTATATCAGATTTATTATATTACTATTTGAGCTACTTTTACAGTTCAAATCAAATTGTGTGAAATTATCCATTATTGCTATGACCCTGTAAAAACATTATGTAATAGAGAATTTGTCATTTACTTTTTAGTTATCTCCTTTATATTCTGCTTTTCTGCCTAAAAAAAGCCGCTTAACGCAGCTCTGAAGTTTTCGGTATGATATAAACAAAGCCACCGCCTTGTTTGGTTGTTGATAACCATAACGCTAAATTGATCTCCATGATTTTACCTGCATCCAGGATCTGAACTAGCCCTGTTAATTTATCTTCTGGATATTCGATTGAAACAAGTGTCACCCAATGCCATGGGTCCAGTTCCTTAGCCTCACCACTGTGTAGATTTAAGAAAGCTACCGGTACATCTTGAATAAGCGCTCCATCTATAAAATCGATAACCTGATCGAGTGATACCCGCTTGCTTTTATCTTTCGATATATTTTGAACATGGTTTTCAATTTTTAAATCGGCTTTTTCAGCGTACTTCATTAATCCCGTGTAAAACATTTTCGTAGTGGAAACGCCACGCATTTTTGGAGTAACATATCTCCAAACTTCTTCCATTAGATTTTGACAACGAACTTTATCCGTCCCATATGGGGTTGTATTGAAGAAGCGATCTTGTGTCTGATAAAGTGCCAGATTACTGGCTGCTGTTGGTCCGCATCCCGATAGTCTTTTCCACTTTGAAGCGTACCATTCCTGGTCACATCCATAATAGTAGTGTTGATCTGTTTGATCGTACACTTTATATATATCCAACTGCGTGATACTCCTTTTTATCATTGTTATCGTTACCTCGATACTCGTTTCTCGAGCAATAAACTAACTTATAGCTCTATTTGTACTTATTGTATCAGAAACCGAATAACAACGCATCTCGCAAGCCTAACACATCGCAGAACGATCTTCATGGCTAAATAAAAATTCTGAACTTTAGTGAGAATACTCATACATAAAAACGGCCAGAATCATGTGTTCAATCATACACGCTCCTACTTACAAGCTAAGTCATACATGATCTTTCGCAGCAATCAATCTGATTACCGAATGATGGTTAATTGTACGAATTTTTATTACAAAAAAAAACAGATAAGCAGAACTACTCGTTTTTTACTGTTTGTTTAATTTGTTGCGCAATCAATAGCATACTTGGATATGCATATTTCAAGAAATCACGATATCCACAATAAGTATCATTAAAATAACAGATGTTCAGTCTTTTACAATTTCCATGACAAAGAGGCTTAAATTCACAGTCCTCGCATAAGGTAGAAACGCGTTTCGGCTCATGGATAAATAAATCACTGACTGTACTTGATTGTATCTTATTGAGTGAATCGGTGTTGATGTTTCCGCTGCGATATTCATCCAGTACATAAAAGTCACAGGGAAAGACACTTCCATCTGATTCAACAACATTCTGTATACTACAGAATCCTAGCATTCCACACTGCATCGGAGCGATTCCTCGTAACATCGGAATCAGATTATCGAAGAGTGTAACACTCATATACTCCTGCCTAGTAAAGTCCTTTAACCAGCAACTATAGAATTTCTTATAAAAAGAGGCAAACATTTCCGGTTTTAGCGAATAGGAATCCTTTTCACTGTTCAATGTCGGTAGACATGGAATCAACTGGATATAACGAAAATCATTCTCTTTGTAGAATCGATAAAGTTTCTCGGGATGTTTCGCTAACGAATTACTCAATACCGTCAATATATTGAAATCGATCTTATATTCCCGCAGTTTTGCGATCGTATCCATCACAATTTTGAATGTCGGTTGATAGCGATGTCCTCTTCTGAAGTAATCATGGTTCTCTTTATTACCATCCAATGAGATTCCAACTAAAAAATGGTGTTCTTTTAAAAATATGTACCACTCATCATCAAGTAATGTTCCATTGGTTTGGATCGAATAACGGATACGCTGATTACTTGATTTATATTTATTGACGTTTTCGATAAATTTTTTGAAATATCCTAATCCGGCTATTGTCGGTTCTCCACCTTGAAACGCAAAGACGATCTCGTCCACATCATTTACCTGACAGGCTTTTTCAATGAGTTTTAGCATCGTTGAATCATCCATGATTCCACTCGAAGTTTCTTTACGATGAGAACTGACATCATGATAAAAACAGTATCTACACTCGAGATTGCAGAGTGAACTTGCGGGTTTAATCAAATAACTGGTCTGTTTCATGGTTACCTCGATACTCTATCAAATATTCTATCATAATTGAGCAAATTTCGATAATCTGCATGAAAAAAGCCGGATAATCCGACTTTTATGAATCTTTGGTGCACCAGACGGGACTTGAACCCGTACGATATAATCACACGCCCCTCAAACGTGCGCGTCTGCCATTCCGCCACTGGTGCTTTTGTTTTTGTTGGTGCGACCGACAGGAATCGAACCTGTGACCTAGCGCTTAGGAGGCGCTCGCTCTATCCAACTGAGCTACGACCGCGAAATTGGTCGGAACGACGCGATTTGAACGCGCGACCCCTACCACCCCAAGGTAGTGCACTACCAAGCTGTGCTACGTCCCGATTTGCTTTTATATTATACACTAGCAAAATAAATTTTAATAGACGTATAATTCAGAAACCATGTAGAAGTTCAGTTAAAATACCTTCATATAGTGAATTGCGCCAATACATCGACTGTGTTATCATTAGAACCATTAAAGGGGGGATAAATGAAACGAAACAGATCAAACAATTATAGCGCCCGGCTTACAAAGTGACGAGGAAAGAGGAGTATCGAAAGTATCGGCGGATGCCTCTTCGGCAAGTGACTGTCGTTAGATGAAGGACAAAATAATACAAATTCTTCATCTTGTCGCATCGAAAGGAAATAATAATTATGTGTGGAATTGTCGGAGTTGTCGGTAGCGATAATGCGACAGATGTTTTAATTGCGGGACTACGTAAGCTGGAATATCGCGGTTATGATTCTGTTGGAATCTCTGTCTTTAGTAAGGGTCTGATCACTACAGTAAAGACCAAAGGTAGAATTGATGAGATTGAGAAGAAACTAAAAAATAATCCGATTCCTTTAGTTCAAACCGGAATCGGACATACACGTTGGGCAACCCATGGAGAACCTTCGGATGTGAATTCACATCCCCACGGCAGTGCCCGTATTTCGATCGTTCATAACGGAATCATTGAGAATTACATCCCCATCAAGGAACGGATGATACGCAAGGGTTATACCTTTGATACCCAGACGGATACCGAAGCCTTAGCTAAATTACTTGATTACTATTATGTCCAGAAAAAAACACCTTTAGAAGCCATCAAAAAAGTATTGGAGAAGATTCGCGGTTCCTATGCGGTCGGAATGATCTTTGAAGGTCATCCCGATGAGATCTATGCGATTCGCAAAGACAGTCCGCTGATCATCGGGCTGGGAGATGGAATGAATTTCATCGCATCTGATGTGAGTGCCATTTTGAAACATACCCGACGATACATGCTTCTGGAAGAAACCGAGATTGCTATCCTTCGTAAAGACTCCGTCGTGATCCTCGATCAAGACTTCGAACCGGTCGATCGTGAAATATTGGTTGCTGATTGGGATGAACAGACAGCTGAAAAAGGTGGTTTCCCGCATTTTATGTTAAAAGAGATCATAGAACAACCTAAAGCACTGATCCAAACAATCTCACCACGACTCATCGATGGTGATATCAATTTCGCCAACGAAGGATTGTCCGATGAAGTTCTCAAGAAGGTCGGAAGACTGATGTTGATAGCGTGCGGAACGGCCATGCATGCGTCGATGGTCGGTAAAGTTTTATTGGAGAAATTTGCTCGTATACCGGTTGAAGTCGATATCGCTTCCGAATTTAGGTATCGTCATCCGGTCTTCATGCCCAACGATATGGTTGTGATCGTATCTCAATCCGGTGAGACAGCCGATTCGCTCGCAGCCCTGCGCTTAGCGAAAACGAACCATGTGCCTGTTTTAGCGATCGTTAATGTTGTTGGTTCCTCGATTGCTCGTGAAGCTGATTATGTGCTTTATACCTGGGCCGGTCTTGAGATCGCCGTCGCAAGCACAAAAGCTTATTATGTTCAAATGTCCATGTTTGTTTTACTATCACTCAAGATAGCGAAACTGAGAGAAACCATGAGTTTTGAAGAAGTTGATGAAGTGATCGTTGATCTGTTGAAGATTCCGGAAATTGCGAAAAATATACTTGATCAACAGGTCACATGTAAGTACTATGCGGCTAAACTTCAAAACAGTCATAATCTATTTTTTCTAGGACGTGGTATTGATTATGCGCTCTCGTTGGAAGGTTCGTTGAAACTCAAAGAAATCTCTTATATTCATAGTGAAGCTTATCCGGCAGGTGAACTCAAACACGGAACGATCTCGTTGATCACACCTGATTTCCCGGTCATTGCGATCGCAACGCAAGAACCCCTTTATGAAAAGATGATTTCCAATATCAAGGAAGTCAAAGCACGCGGTGCTAATGTCTTGTTGTTCTGTAAGGAAAATGCGCCATTTGCGTCGGATGTAGCTGATATGGTCTTTCCGCTTCCTGATCTTCGTGATGAATTGATGCCGCTTATAAGCATCCTCCCTCTGCAGTTATTTGCCTATTACTCGGCTGTATTACGTGGATGTGACGTCGATAAGCCTCGTAATCTCGCTAAATCAGTCACTGTCGAATAGAATCTACGCAAGCACTTGATTTCAGGTGCTTTTTTTCTTCTAAGCGATGCTTCATTCATTGTATAATAGAAGAAAGTTCTGTCTGTCATCTATTCAAAGGAGATCTCTAATGAAACGTAGCGATGCTGTTAAAATCAACTTGGAAACCTATCAGCGGGTTGAACTTGTCATGATGAAGAATCGACAAGAAGCCAGTATTTTTATGAATGTTGATCTGCACTGCGAAGCGTTGATTGCGTATCTAAAAAAGAAAGAGATTACCTTATTTAGTTATTTTATTTATGTCTGTCTTAAAACAGTTGAATTACATCCCGAACTTAATCGTTTTGTGATGGGAAATCATTTATATAGCCATAACGATCTGAGTCTTTCGACACTGGTCAAACAGGACAAGGGGTCTGACGGAAGTTCGACGTTGGTTAAATGGACATTTGAACCTGGGTTAGATATCGATCAAGTTCAAACACACGTACAGAAATCGATTTTTTCGATTCGTAATCATCAATCAGGCAACAGTGACCACTTCTTTGTTTGGATGAAATACCTCCCCACATTTATCCTCCGCTTGATTATTTCACTGGGTCGTGTCTTAGATAACTTCAATCTTTTGCCCTCTGCGATCCTGCGTGATGAACCACTTCATACCGGTGCTGTCGTTGCGAATCTGGGAAGCATCGGACTTACAGCTCCATATCATCATCTTTATGATTGGGGTACTGCCTCTGTGTTTATTGTGATGGGTAAAATGGATGAGCAATCTAACATGCAAGTAACCTTTACGATTGATGAGCGTATCGCGGAAGGCGTGATCTTCGCACGAGCTCTAACTACTTTTAAATCTTTGATGGAGCACCCTTATGAGAACTGAATCAATGGTTGAATTGATTAGAAAAACCGCTGATGTATATCCAAATGCGATCGCATGTTCAATGGGCAAACAAACGTGGACTTATCATCAATTAATGGAAGATATTCAACTTTTCAGTCATAAATTAGTTGCGGCAGGAATCAGACCTTATCAGAAAGTAGCGATTGTGCTTCCAAATATTTACCAAACCGTTGTGATCTTTTACGCATTGAACCAACTTCATACGACTATCTGTATGATCCATCCGATGACCTCTCCCGTTCAGTTTGCGAGCCGAATGAATGAGGTGAGTTGTGATACATGGATTACTTTAGATGCGCTCTATCCACGTTTTAGTAGCGTCTCTCAAGATATGACGTCCCTTCTTTTGGAAGTCTCGGACAGTTTAGTCGGCATCAAAAAAACAGTCCGTAAGTTGAGTTCCGATAAAAAGTGCTTCCGCCTTCCGAGGGCGATCAATCTGAGTAAGATCGAAGGATCATCGTTCGATCTCAACTTGATCCCATTTGAAAATAACGAATCTTCCCTCATCCTTTTCAGCAGCGGTACAACCGGTCGTAATAAAGCAATCGTCCTTACCAACAAAAGTATGAACTCATTGACCCATCAAATGTCATATTGTATCGATCCTGTCCCTTCCGTAGATTCAATGTTATGTATATTACCGCTCTTCCATGGATTTGGTTTAGGAGTTTGTCTCCATACTGTATTAGCCTTAGGTGGACGTGTTATTTTAGTTCCTCGTTTTTCGAAAAAGAACTTCACGAAAGCTATCCTAAAAGGTAAGCCGACCTATATTGCGGGGGTTCCCGAACTTTTCAGACACCTATTGATGGATAAATATTTCATCAACGGTGATCTCACTTTCTTAAAACAAGCATTTTGCGGAGGAGACCGTGTCAGTGATGATCTGATTCGCCAATTCGATAACGTCGCTAAACGTCAAAATAGTCCCGCACGCCTTCAAGTCGGTTATGGAAGTACCGAAACACTGACTGCCTGTTGTGTGATGCCGCGCGGAGTGGAAAAGCCCGGAAGTATCGGTTTACCATTGAACGGTAATAAGATGATGATCTATCATAACGAACTTAACTGTGAATCGCCCTTAGGAATGATCGGTGAGATCTTAGTCAGTGGACCCACCTTAATGAAAGAGTACTATCAAGAACCCCTTTTGAGTCATCAAATTCTCATTGAACATAACGGACAGCTCTATTGTCATACCCGTGATTATGGCTATCAGGATCAAGATGGGTATTTTTATTTTTCCTATCGCAATAATGGTTTACTTAAAGTGAACGGATATTTTGTAAATCCGATCGAGATCGAAGATATTTTCTATCGACATCCCAATGTATCGGAATGTCAGGTGATTTGCGATAACACCGGAAAATTGATTGCGATGATCTCACTGAAATCACCCTACCGACTCAAACACACAAAAAAAGAGATCCTCGCTTCGCTGAATATTCAGCTGGATCGATGGTCTCTTCCTAAATCGATTATCCTTGTTAAGCATCTACCGAAAAACGAAGTAAACAAGATCGACGCACGCGAAATCAGCCGTCAAATCAATTGTAAGCAAGTCCCTTTATTTCTTGCGGAATGGTCCCTTTGAATTTCAATCCATTCGTATCAAACGAGAAGACATCAATTTTTAAACCCGGAACTTTCCCTAACAAATCATTCATGGCTGAACCAAGATTCTTCGTATAAGGATTGACTTGATCTGCCGGAACCGGAATACTACCGATATAAGCAGAATCGATGTTGGCTGTAAACTGATTCGCCGGACTCGAATTTAATGTTCCTTTGATATATACAGTTTTTCCTTTGAGTGTATTGATGTAGGTTTCATATTCTTTGGCTCCTGGATAGAGTTCATACACTAAATCCAAATTGGAACTGATTGTCGCCGAAGCTTCTACTTGATTTTTATCGAGAAATTTAACTTGAATGTTGGAAAGTACACCTGTATCTTTGGCTGCGTGATTCAAAATCGCTGATACTTCGGCACTGGTGATTGTGACATCGACACTGCGCATCCCGATTGCTTTATAATGGCCGGTAAATAAATCTTCAATACTGGCTCGATCTTCACTGAAAGTGATACCACCTTTTGCTAAATAAGATTGGAAATCCGCATCTGAATATTTAACACCCACCGATTTGGGACTGGAAACCAATGCGAAACCAATACCGATAAGAATGACAGGCAACAGTAATAAGGTCCATAAAATAGGGTGCTTTTTTTTCTTCTTGATCGTGACAGTTTCAGACATCATGTTTCCCTCCTTGGGATTTGTATTACACCTCTACAAAGAACTAAGAAAACTATAAATCGATCTTTTAAAAGAAATATTCATGTCATTTTATTCACTTTTTATTCAGTAGTTATAGCTACTTTTTGTTGATTATATTGTATCAAATAAGTGGTTCTACTACAATATGACTCAATCGGTTATCATCGCAAGTAATCAGTGAAAATTTGCGATATTAGAGACAAATGACCTCATCATTAGAAACCTGACCTAACTATTGACTTGACCTGATGTTACATGAAACGTATAATTTTGAAATGGGGTTTATACAATCCATCTCGTTTTACTTCCTCATAACGGATTTTTTACCATCAATTTAGAGAAAGACAGGTTTTATTCATGAATAACAGATTTCCAAGCAGAGTTTTTCAAACTAGTTTCTCATCGCTCAAACATCGGAATTTCCGCCTTTTTTGGTTAGGCCAATGTGTATCGCTGATTGGTACCTGGATGCAAAATATCGGCCAATCTTGGTTGGTTTTACAGTTAACACACTCCCCGTTAATGTTGAGTATTGTCACAATGATCCAATTCCTTCCGATGATGTTGTTCTCTCTCTATGCGGGAACATTGATCGATCGATTCTCTAAACGCAAGATTTTAATTTTTACACAGACCAGTATGTTGATTCTGGCTACCGTTCTAGCGACCCTAACGTACTTTAATGTTGTTCAGTATTGGCATGTGTTGATTCTGGCGCTACTGCTTGGAATCGTTAATACGATCGATATGCCGACTCGTCAGTCTTTCTTTGTTGAACTGGTTGGTAAAGAAGATCTAATGAATGCGATTGCTCTTAATTCAAGTATCTTCAATCTAGCTCGCATTATCGGACCTGCGATTGCTGGGATTCTGATTGGTTTAGTTGGGATCGCCATATGTTTCTACCTCAATGCATTAAGCTTCGTTGCAGTTATTATTGGTATCTGGATGATCAAAGTTCCGGCCCATGTCAAATCCGAACATCGCTTTGGATCCATCAAAGAAATCAATTCGGATGTCGTTGAGGGGTTACGTTATATCAACAGTAAACTGGTCATCAAAGTACCTTTATTATTACTTGCCTTGTTAAGTTTATTTGTAATGAATTACAATGTATTACTACCGATCTTCGCAGAAACTACCTTAGGTCAGGGTGCTGCCGGTTATGGATTTCTGATGGCAATCATGGGAGTTGGTTCCTTTATCGGAGCGATGAGTCTAGCCATGAACAGCCGTTTAGGTCCTAGTTTAAACTATCTGGTCGGAGGAGCCCTAGGTGCCTCATTATTTATGTCGATACTTGGGTTACAAGCAAATTTCATCATCTCTTCGATCATCTTGTTTATTATCGGGCTTTGTTCGATCACCTTTACAGCGTTAGTCAATTCAACGATTCAATTGAATTCAGCTGATCATATGCGTGGCCGCGTGATGAGTGTATATTCATTAGTGTTCGGTGGAGTTGTTCCGCTAGGTAGTCTCTACGCCGGAACCGTCACTGAACGCTTTGGTGCTCCCGGTTGTTTGATTATCAGTGGCGTGATAGGAATCATCGTTACTCTTTATGTGATCTATATCTTGAGAAAACACAAATCAGAAATTGATATTCCGATACTCAACTAAAATCCTACTTAACCCCATAAAAAAGCTGAATCCATGGATTCGGCTTTTTTTTACATGATTTATTCTCTGATCTGGCCATTACCGTAAATTATATATTTGATCGTTGTGAGTTCTTTCAACCCGACCGGACCCCGCGCATGTAACTTTTGATTACTGATACCGATCTCAGCACCGAAACCAAATTCCGATCCGTCTGTAAAACGTGTTGACGCATTCACATAGACGGCGGCTGCATCGACTTCCTGTAGAAATTTCTGTGAATGGTCATAGCCGGATGTGATGATGGCTTCCGAATGAC
>JBBRCP010000022.1:0-22629 GCA_038204785.1 Erysipelotrichales bacterium | reverse complement strand
ATGTGGGTGCTCTTACTATTAATCAGTATGCTATTCAATTCTAAAAATCGTTTCCGTATGTGGATACTGGGTGGAACGTTCTTGCTGACTTCGGCAGTCATGTACTTTCTGTTCATGTTGTCATGGCTCAATATCACAGTTGTCTTTGGTAAGATCCTCTATCTTCGATTGTTGATCGGTATCGTTGCGATCGGTGGTGGGGCATGGAATATCAAGACCGGTTTGAAGAAAGATGATGGCTGCGATGTGGTTGATGCTGATCAACGTAAAAAATTACGCAAACGAATTCAAGGTATTTCCTCGCAAAATGTCTTCTTTCTTGCTATTTTGGGAATGATGGGATTAGCTGTTTCGGTCAACTTGATCGAACTGTTGTGTTCAGCAGGATTTCCTGTATTGTTTACACAAGTACTCAGTTTGAACCACTTATCCAACTTGCAATATATCGGATATTTACTGCTTTATGTATTCTTCTTCTTGTTGGATGACCTTATTGTATTCATCATTGCGATGAAAACATCTGAGCTGACCGGCATTTCTACCAAGTATGGAAAGTACTCCCATTTGATTGGCGGAGCCGTTATGATTCTATTGGGTATATTGATGGTGTTGAAGCCCGAGTGGTTGACGTTAAATTTTTGATGAAAAATAAAGACGGAAAAATCGTCTTTTTTTATGCAGAAAAAGTCATCGAATCGTCACTGCATAAACAGTCAAATTTTGACTATCAAAAAACATCATAATCTCCTTTAAAATAAAGGTATTTTGATATTTTTGAAGGTCGATTAATCGAATCGTTTTTTATCGTTATCGGCACCTCCAAAAAAAGTTGAAAATTTTCGGGCAAAAAGGGTTGTAAAAATTCATAGTTACTGTATAATTTGTTTCGCATTGATAAACAAGAAAGGACTAGCTGGCAAACGATGAACAAAAAGATCGCCTTGTATGGATTCAACAATCTAACTAAAACCTGCAGCTTCAATATCTACGATATCTGTTACGCCCAATCCGAAAAAGAGAGGAAGGCTTATTTAACGTATATTGATGAACAATATAACTCGACTCGACTTACAAAGATCTTATGTGACGTTACCGAAATGATCGGAGCCCATGTTTTGAATATCGCTAAGCAGGATTATGATCCGCAAGGAGCGAGTGTTACGATTTTGATCAGTGAAGAACCAATCGAGGATCATCAAATCGATCCGTCATGTAATTCGGCTGTTCTTCCTGAGACTGTTCTACCGCGCACAATCGTCGGACATTTAGATAAGAGTCATGTGACAGTTCATACTTATCCGGAATATCATCCGAATCAAGAAATTTCCACGTTTCGCGTCGATATCGATGTTTCAACCTGTGGACGTATTTCACCACTAAAAGCACTTGATTATCTGATCGGTAGTTTTGACTCCGATATTATTACGATTGATTACCGTGTACGCGGATTTACTCGCAACATGGAGGGTCAAAAATTCTTCATCGATCATGATATCACATCGATTCAGAATTATATCGCTAAGAAGACGCTTCAGCGCTATGATGCTCAGGATGTGAATGTTTACCAGGCGAATATTTTTCATACAAAATTAATGATCAAGAATATCGACTTATCGAATTATATGTTTAATACCGATCCGGATGATCTGCGTCCAACCGAACGCCGACAGATCCATGATGCATTATATAAAGAAATGATAGAGATATTCAGCGGCTATAATATCTATCATGAGGACGAAGAATGAACGACTACGATCAAAGCAGAGCTCCGATAGCGGAAGCCATGTTGGCACATACAAAAGAAAGAGTTGTTTCATTTGATGTACCAAGTCATAAACAAGGCAAAGGGAATCCGATGCTAACTGAGTTTTTAGGCGAGAAATGCATGCGGTTCGATACGAATTCACGCAAAGCATTGGATAACCTATGTCATCCGGTCAGTTGTATTTTGGATGCCGAAGAATTAGCGGCTAAAGCATTTGGTGCCGGGCATGCCTTCTTTATTGTCAATGGCACAACAGCTGCCGTTCAGACGATGGTCATGCATATGGTACGAAAAGATGAGAAGATCATCATGCCACGCAATGTTCACCGTTCGGCAATCAATGCGCTTATATTGACAGGAGCGATTCCTGTCTATGTCAATCCAGGTATCCATCCAAAATTAGGCATACCGTTGGGGATGGCACTCAGAGATGTTGAAGAAGCAATCAATAAGAATCCGGATGCCAAAGCAGTATTCGTCAATAATCCAACCTATTACGGCGTGTGTTCCGATCTAAAAGCCATCGTCGAACTAGCGCATGACCATGATATGAAAGTCATTGTCGATGAAGCACATGGGACTCATTTCTACTTTAAGAAGGGACTACCCATCAATGCGATGGCAGCCGGAGCTGATATGGCAGCTGTCAGTATGCATAAAACCGGCGGAAGCCTGACACAGAGTTCATTCCTGCTGATCAAAGATCCCAAAGAGACCGGTGTTGTTCGACAGATGTTGAACTTGACCCATACTACCAGCGGATCCTATCTCTTAACGGCATCATTGGATATTTCCCGGAAATATCTGGCTTTAGAAGGTGAACGTGTTTTCGAACATGTGGTTAAGTTGACGGATTATGCACGTACCGAAATCAATAAAATCGGTGGCTACTATGCATTCAGTAAGGAAATCATCGATGGTGAATATGTCTGTGATTTCGATAATACAAAACTTTCAATCTACACTCTGGATATCGGCTTAGCCGGTGTCGAGGTTCATGATATCCTGCGTGATGAATATGATATCCAAATCGAATTCGGTGATCTGGGCAATATCTTAGCTATTGTTTCGATCGGCGATACGCCATTCATGATCGAACGATTGATCAGTGCTCTGACCGATATTAAACGTTTATATGCGAAAGACAATTACGGCATGTTTGATCATGAATATATCGAACCGATTGTACGGGTCTCACCGCAGCGTGCTTTCTATGCACAACAGAAGAAAATCAAGATCACGGACAGCGTCGATGAAGTTGCCGGTGAATCGATCATGTGCTATCCACCGGGGATCCCGATTCTGGCTCCGGGTGAATTGATTACCCAAGATGCATTGGATTATATTCAATATGCAAAAGAACACGGTAGTTTCCTAACCGGCATTGAAGATTCTACGATTGAATACATAAATGTACTGGAGGTATAAAACAATGGAACTTTGGTATACAGAACAACATACGGACGCGGTCCGCTTCTCCATTCTAGTCGATCATCAGATTCTCAGTAAACAGAGTGATTTCCAACGAATCGACGTTTTTCAGTCCCCTGAGTTTGGTAAATTCTTTACCCTCGACGGACTCATCATGATCACCGAAAAAGATGAATTTATCTATCACGATATGATCGTACACATTCCGATGGCAGTCAACCCCGCCATCAAAAAAGTATTGGTTATCGGTGCCGGTGATGGCGGAACGATCCGTGAACTATGTCGCTATACCACGGTCGAACATATCGATATGGTTGAGATCGATGAAGAAGTTGTGAATGTATGTAAAGAACACTTTCCGAGTACCACGGTCAGTTTGAATGATCCGCGTGTCAATCTTCATTTCGAAGACGGATTAAAATTTGTTCGTTCGAAAAAGAATGAATATGATCTGATCATTGTCGATTCCACTGATCCGTTTGGACCGGGCGAAGGATTATTTACCCGCGAGTTTTACAACAATTGTTATACAGCACTGAGTGAAACAGGGATATTGGTCAATCAGCATGAAAGCCCATATTATACGAACTATGCAACTTCCATGAAACGCGCTCATCGCCGTATCAAGGAGAAATTCGAAATTGCTAAAGTCTATCAAGCCCATATCCCGACTTATCCGTCGGGACACTGGTTGTTCGGTTTCGCCAGTAAGAAATTTGATCCGATCAAAGATCTGGATGCCGACCGTTGGAATGCACTTGGACTTAAGACCCGTTATTACAATACAGATCTGCATGTTGGTTGTTTCGCTTTGCCTACTTATGTAAAGGAGCTCTTACTCGATGGAAATGAATAAAAACGTACAAACCTTTGTTGGTTGTGATAAAGAATACGAAGATGCGCAAATCGTTATCTTCGGTGCACCCTTCGATTCAACGACCTCCTATCGTCCGGGAACCCGCTTTGCTTCACAGGCGATTCGGACGGAATCGATTGGACTAGAAACATATAGTCCTTATCAAGACTATGATCTGGTGCAATGTTCAGTCTTTGATTCAGGTGATTTGATATTGCCATTCGGCAGTGCCGAACGAGCATTGGAAGAGATTTATGATCATACTAAACATATCCTGTCCGATGATAAAGTCCCCTTTATGATCGGTGGCGAACATACAGTCACTTTTGGGGCCGTACGAGCTGTTTACGAGAAATACCCAGACCTGCATATCATTCACTTTGATGCGCATACTGATCTTCGGGATACCTATTATGGAGAATACCTGTCACATGCAACTGTCATTAAACGTTGCTACGACTTAGTCGGTGATGGGAAAATCTTCTCTTTCGGAATTCGTTCAGGTGCCCGTGATGAATTCATTTTTGCGGAACAACATAATTATATCGAAAAGAGTACCTGTGAGACACTGATGGAAATCATTCCAAATCTAGGTGAAGTTCCGGTCTATTTAACAGTTGACTTAGATGTTTTGGATCCTTCCAATTTCCCCGGAACCGGTACCCCCGAAGCCGGAGGACTCACATTTACACAACTTTTAGATGCAATCTTACATATCAGCCATTTACGAATTGTGGGTATGGATGTTAATGAATTGGCTCCAATCTATGATCAATCCGGGGCCAGTACAGCCCTTGCTTGTAAGGTCACCCGTGAATCATTGATCGCTTTATCGAAAAACCGCTTACGTTGATTCAAGCCCTTTGGGGCTTTTTTATTCTATCTCAATCATGTGGAATCATGTGAAAGGTCTGATTGTCTCAACATTAGTGATATAGTGATAGTAGGAGGTATTGATATGAACGATCTTAAAGACAAACTGAATCAGGTTAATCATAATGTAAAGGCGACCGCCGATAAAGCACATAGTGCTGCTGATGATGCGTTGAATAGTGCAGATGCGATGAATGATAAAATCAAGGGTCAATTTAATCAGACCAAAGGCGATATCAAGACTCACATCGGTAATCTTACCGATAACGAAAAGCTTAAAAATGAAGGACTCAAAGATAATTTAAAGGGTTCAGCACAAGAAATCAGTGGCTTATTAAAAGAAGCAGCCAATGATATTAAAAAAGATTTGAAGAAATAATCAGACTCGGTGATCGAAGGATTGCCGAGCTTTTTTATTATTTACATGACCTCTTATAAAGAAACATAGTAGTGTAGGGATGTAAACACATGAAAATAAATGTAAAGTCAGGATATTCACTTACACGAAATCCTATTTCCGATTGAAGTTCCTTAAAAATAGCGTATAATCAAGTTATATATTTCGGGAGGAAAGAGATATGAAAAAGGAAAGTATCGGTAGTTTACTATTAGGTAAATGGAATACAAAAACCGTAGTTGCTATGGCCATCGGCGCAGCATTATTCGGAGTATTGATGAACTATGGGGGAGTTACTGTATTCTCTAATACAAAACTAACGACCGCAATGTTAGTTCCTGTTATCGTAGGTGCTATGTTTGGACCGCTTCCGGCAGCTCTTACTTGCTTAGTCGGCAACACGATCGCTGATTTGATCGGTGGTTGGGGCTTCTGGTTTGACTGGTCGATCGGTAATGCTGTATTAGGATTCTGTATTGGGTTATTACCTATTTACGGAGCTAAGATCACCGAAGGTATCTTCAAAATTCAACATGCAGTCATTTATGCCATTATTTGTGTTGTCGGTAATGCCTTAGCCTTCGGCGTCGTGACACCTTTATTAACTGTTCTATTCTATGGCGGTGAATTGAACATCACCTTCATTCAGTCGTTGACCGGCGGTATCGCTAACGTTGCAGTTCTAACCATCATCGGTATTCCGTTGTTGTTCTTACTCGCAAAACGTTATTCACGCGGTACAAATCTGACAAGAGAATAATGAGTACGCCGGTTATCGAATTCAAAGATTTTGGTTTTCGCTATAAGACACAAACCGAACCTACGCTTTTTAACATCAACTTAACGATCAATGAAGGAGAAAAGATTCTCATCCTTGGTCCGAGCGGAAGTGGTAAGTCGACGTTGGCGAATTGTATCAACGGCTTAATTCCTTTTTCTTATGAAGGGTTCATAACGGGTTTATGTAAAGTTGCTGGCATGGAGACAAAAAATGCCAGCATCTTTTCATTGAGTAAATACGTTGGAACTGTGTTACAAGATTCAGATGCGCAGTTCGTTGGTTTATCTGTCGGTGAAGATATCGCATTTGCGTTGGAGAACGAGAATGCATCACGCACGGATATGTTACGTAAGGTTCAAACAGCTGCTGAAATCGTCGGTATGGAACACTTCCTAGCTCATGTGCCCTATGAACTATCCGGGGGACAAAAACAAAAAGTGGCTTTAGCCGGGGTTATTCATGATCAAGTCAGTATCTTGATTTTCGATGAACCGCTAGCTTCCCTTGATCCAAAAGCAGGAATGAGTGCCGTCGACTTGATCGATAAGATCCATAAACAAAATAAAACAGTAATTATTATTGAACATCGATTAGAAGATGTTCTTTATCGCGAAGTCGATCGTATTATTTTGTTGAATGAAGGCCGTATCGTTTTTGATGGTACACCCGATGCAATCTTAAGTTCAGATCTACTTAAAAAATATGGGATCCGTGAACCATTATACATATCAGCGATAAAAAACTCAGGTTGTGTAATTAATGAAGCAGGACATCCAAGTTCGATTTTAGACATGGATCTATCGACATTCGAAGACAAACTGAGAATCCACCAAGCAATCGAACTGAAAACATATGTTCCGAAAATGGGTGAAGAAATCATTGACGTCAATCATGTTTCATTTGCGTATGACAATGAACTTGTAGTCAAAGACATCTCATTTAAAATCTATAAAGGTGAAAAAGTAGCGTTTGTCGGTAAAAATGGCGCTGGTAAATCAACCATGGCGAAACTTCTATGCGGCATCGTTCGTCCAAATGACGGAAGCATCTCGATCCGTGAGAAAAATTACCTGACTTATTCAATCAAAGAAATCGGGGAGAAGATTGGATTTGTTATGCAGAATCCCAATCAGATGTTGGTAAAAGACATCATCAAAGATGAAATTGAAATGGCGTTGATCTTACGTAATAAATCCCAAGCGGAAATCGATGAGATCGTCGAAAATTCACTAAAAATGTGTGGCCTTTATTCCATGCGCAACTGGCCGGTCATGGTCGTGAGTTACGGTCAACGTAAACGAATCACGATCGCAGCGATGTTAGCTCTGCAGCCTGAAGTGATTATTTTGGATGAACCGACGGCGGGTCAAGATTATTATCACTATACTGAGATCATGAATTTTTTAGATGAATTAAACAATCAATATGGAGTCACGATCATATTGATTACCCATGATATGCATTTAGCTATTGAATATACCGATCGTGCCATTGTTTTTGCGGATGGTGAGAAGATTGCGGATGACTCGGTTTTTAAAGTCTTGTCCAACGATGATATCATCCAAAAAGCTAACTTAAAACAAACGTCACTCTATACATTGGCTTCACGATTGAAGATTGAACCTGAACTTTATATCCAGCATTTCATTGAATACGAACGGATGGTGAAAAATCATGAATAACCGTATGTTGATCAATATGGTGCCCGGTGATACATTCCTTCATAAACTCTCCGGCTCAACGAAAGTTCGCTTGTTTGTGGTCTTGTTGGTCTTTATTATCATGTCCTTCGATTTGCGCTTGTTACTTCCGCTCTTTATTCTCAGTTCGATCGCTCTCATCTCATTACGACCGAGTTGGAAGTTAGTTCTGACGTTCCTAATCGCTGTACTCATCATGAACCTGTTTAATATCTTTCTTTATTGGCTAGTCGATCCGGCGATCGGAGAGGTATGGACAGGAAATACGCATACTGTATTATTGACACTTTCCGGACGTTACTTTATCGGGTTGGAAACCGTCTGGTATTTGAGTATTCGATTACTCAAGATGTATACATCGTTTATGGTATCGATGGTGTTTATTTTATCCATCACACCCTCAGAAATGGCTTCCGGACTATATTCGATGAAAGTACCGTATAAGATTTGTACTGTGGTGTCGCTGGCTTTCCGCTACATCCCGGACATCGGCCGTGACTATGAGAATATCAAAATCTCAATGCAGGCCAGAGGAGTCGAAATGGATAATAAGAAAGCCCCATTAATGAAACGTTTAAAACAAACTGTCTTGATTCTCGTTCCGCTTATTATTACTTCCTTTGAACGAGTCGGAGACATATCTAATGCGATGGATCTGCGTGGCTACGGACGACTGAAGCAGCGTTCTTATTACAGTGAAATCGCACCGCAACCAGCAGATAAGATCATCAACTGGCTAACTATTGGACTAGCCCTCTTTTGCGCATATTGGATCGTCACCCAGAATATCTTCCCGCAACCCACTAAAATGTGGTTCCCGTTCTCTGTATGAGTAATATCAACTATCAGAATTACTTCCACGAAATGGTGGAAGATCTACAGAACTTGATACGAATCCCGACATTGTTTGATGAAGCCAGTCGCAGTGAAACGATGCCGTATGGTAAAAACCTCGATGCAGGTCTTAACTATATGAAACAACTTGCGGCTCGCGATGGATTCGAAGTTCGTGAATATGATGGCCATGCGTTAGCGATCATCGGAAACAACAATACCGAACGAGTCGATGTCGTTTCTCATTTAGATGTCGTTGAACCGGGTATTGGGTGGAACGATGATCCATTCAGCGGTAAGATCGAAGACGGTAAACTCTACGGTCGAGGAACACAGGACATGAAATCGTCCTTGATCCTAACTTACTACGCACTTAAAATAATTAAAGATTATGACATCCAACTTACCAAGAGTCTGCGTGTCGTCACCGGATGTGACGAAGAACGCAGTATGCAGGATATCGAACACTACATAAGCGTGGCCGGTGAACCTTCATTCGCATTCACACCGGATGGCTATTTTCCCTTATCGATCGGTGAAAAAGGGGCACTCATGTGGCGTATCATAGGTAAAACAAAAACCTGTATCCAATCACTGAACGGTGGTGTTCAATGTAATGTTGTCGCTCCGATTGCAACTGCTTTGATCAAATCCAAAAAAGTAACCGAATTCGCAGCGATGTTCAAGAAACTGAACCTTGGCGGATCACTGGAACAACAAGGGAACATGATTGAAATCACTGTAGAAGGAGTGGCTGCTCATGCATCAACCCCTGAAAAAGGGATCAATGCGATCATCGCTCTCTGTACACTGATTGAACATGTCATGCATGATAAATTCGCGAAAAAAATCGTCGATGTGTTCGCAAGCGGTAATGGAAGCGGTGCGAAGATCGACTGCGACCTACCTCCGATGGGCAAACTGACCATGAGTTTAGGTGTTCTTAAGGTAAATGATGGTGAAGTGTATGGCGAGATTGATTGTCGCTATCCGTTTGGGATCGATTCGGCTTCACTTACCCAATCCCTTGCCACGGAATGCGCACCCTTTAAGATCAGTCTGGATTATGATGCCCGACCGATCATGAATGATATCGATTCAGCCAATATCAAAATTCTATTGAATACATATCGAGAAATAACACAGGATACGGAATCACTTCCGTTTATCAGCGGAGGAGTCACCTACAGTAAAGTGATCCAAAATTGTGTTGCCTTTGGACCACATCGTCCGGGTGCACAATCACTGGCACATCAAGCCAATGAGTATGTTGAGTTGGATTCACTTTTACCTTTATTAGAACTCTACACACAAAGTATGATCGAACTTGCTTCGGTCAATGAGTAGATCGGAGATTCATGGAAAACAGTAAACCAATCTTAGTCTTTCAGAGTGATTTCACGTATAAAGAAGGTGCCGTCAGTTCGATGTATGGAGTTGTCAAAACAGTTGACCGTACCTTGGAAATCATCGACGGTTCACACGAAATACCTCAATATGATACCTGGAGTGCTTCTTATCGTTTATACCAAACGATGCGCTTCTGGCCAAAAGGAACGATCTTCGTATCCGTTGTCGATCCAGGTGTCGGTACAGCTCGTAAAGCTTGTGTAGCTAAAACCAAGGACGGTTATTTCATCGTAACTCCCGATAACGGAGCACTGACACATATCGCTGACAGTGTCGGAATCAGTGAAGTGCGGGAAATCGATGAAACCATTAACCGATTAAAAAGTACAGAAGGTACCAGTATCTTTCACGGCCGCGATCTATTTGGCTACTGTGCAGCTCGCCTAGCCAGCGGTATTATCACCTATGAACAAGTAGGACCGACTTATCCTATTACGGAGATCGTATGTCATCCGATCCTACACCCGATGATTGATGAAACAGGAATTCACGGAATCTTCGAAATCAAGGATCCTAATTTCGGGAATCTATGGTCCAATATTCCGTTGGAACTATTCACGAAAAGCGGAATCGACTATGGCGATCAACTTCATGTTACAATCTGTCATAATGATGAGCTTTTTTATGAAGAGAATGTACTTTTTCATAAATCGTTCGGGTTTGCGGAAAAAGGGAAACCGATCATCTATAATAACGAACTCATGAGAATCGCAATGGCCTTGAGCCAAGCTAATTTCTGTGAGAAATACCATTTGAATTTCGGAGCGGACTGGAAAGTCACGTTTCGCAAGAACTGAAAAGGAGTAACTTTTATGAGAAACATGTTAGTTATACAGACCGACTTCGGATTGGTCGATGGTGCTGTAAGTGCCATGTATGGGGTAGCTTTGAGCGTATCGGAAGAACTCAAAGTCTTTGACCTAACACACGACATTCCGCCTTACAATATTTTCGAAGCTTCTTATCGACTCATCCAAACAGTTGAATATTGGCCCAAAGGTACGGTATTCGTTTCAGTTGTCGATCCCGGCGTTGGTTCACGGCGCAAAAGTGTTGTAGCATTGACCCATGATGGTCATTACATTGTTACGCCGGATAACGGTACCTTGACGCATATCATGAAAGACATCGGAATCGCCGAAGTACGTGAAATCGAAGAAAGTAAACACCGCCGAATCAATACGGAGGCATCGTATACCTTCCACGGACGGGATATCTACGCAAACACGGGAGCTAAATTAGCGGCCGGTGTCATCTCATTTGAAGAAGTGGGTCCTTCGCTTGAAGTATCGGAAACGATCCTTCTTCCAACGACCGAAACGATTGTGAAGGAAGATAGTGTCAGCGGTTCAATCGATGTGCTTGACGTCCGTTTCGGAAGCCTGTGGACCAGTGTCGATCGTGTTTCATTTGATACCCTGAAAGCTGAATACGGAGAACGTATGGAAGTGAGTATCTACAATAACGCTCAATTGATTTACCAAAATAGCATCATCTACGGAAGAAGTTTCGCCGATGTTATGATCGGCGGCGCATTGATTTATGTGAATTCCCTATATCGAATGGGTATTGCCATCAACCAAGGTAGTTTCGCAAAAGCTTATAATATTGGTGTCGGCCAACAGTGGACCGTCACCTTCAGAAAAATAACTTAATTACGTATATTGAACTGAACTTTTGAGTCAGTTCTTTTTTATTCAATCAACATTAACGATTCACATACACTGTGCTGTGCTACAATAAAAAAAAGGGGGATCAACGTATGATACCCAATTATTTAAGTGATTTAACTGACTTTATCTTTATCGACACGATCCCTAAAAAAGCGACCGTGATTTTCATACCTGGAGGTTCCGGATCGGAAACTACCGAAAAAGCCGCTGAACTTTATCGTCAAGGCTTAGCACAATATATCTTACCCTCAGGACGTTATAGCAGTAAGATCGGTTACTTTCCGGATGAAAATGATAAAAAGAAAAAACATCCGGTTTTTAATACCGAATGGGAAATGATGCGCAAGAAATTAATCGACTGTGGAATACCGGCTGATCGAATTCTTTGCGAGAGCCAAGCCACCAATACCTATGAAAATGCGCATTACAGTAAAAAAGTGATCGATCAGATGAACTTGAAATTACGTAAAGGCATTCTCGTTTGCAAGAACTATCATACACGTAGAGCAACGATGTACTATCAGAAAGAATTTCCGGGTGTTAAGTTCTATACAGTTTCGGTCGATGTAGGCGGGATCACTCGCAATAATTGGTTTCAAAATGATCGTGGATTACGTAAGGTAATGGGTGAAGTACAACGTATCGGAGTTCAATTCGAATCAGAACTTAAAAAAATGAAAGGTCATAACCAAAAAATAAACGACTAAGTAGCCGTTTATTTTTCTTTCTTCTTTAATGAATCGCGAATCTCTTTTAAAATCTCTAATGATTTGTCGAGGACAACCGGTGCAGCGACTGGAATCTCAACGGCTTTTCTCTTCATTTTGTTTAAAAACTTAACGACCATGAAAATACAAAAAGCAATGATCGCGAAATCGATAATGTTTTGAATAAAGTTGCCGTATTTCAACGAAACTTCAGCAATCGTGTCGGTTTTCGCAACAAATACTACTTTAAGATCGGTAAAATTGACCCCACCTGTCAGAACACTGACGAGTGGCATGATAATATCATTAACCAATGATGTAACTATTTTTCCGAAAGCCCCCGCGATAACAACACCGACAGCCAAATCAAGTACATTCCCCTTAATAGCGAATTCTTTAAACTCTCTGAAAAATTTCATTCTGGTTCTCCTTTATTAGTATTATTATACAATATTTAAGTTTCAACGCCAATCATTCTCTAATGAAAAGTTGCCGCTAAATAGGCACTTTATGATATGATAATGCCATTATAGTTAGAAAGAGCAGGGTAGGAGAATGAAAGAGTTCTTGATTGTCGGTCCGTTGGTATTTCTGGCAGGATTCATCGACTCCATCGCGGGTGGCGGGGGTCTTATTTCACTGCCTGCTTACACTATGGCGGGTATTCCGGTTCATTTCGCAATCGGAACCAATAAATTTTCCAGCAGTTTCGGAGCCATCATGGCCTCCAGAGAATATTTCGTTAATAAGAAAGTCATGGTCAAAATTGCTCTATTTTCAGCTTCGATCGCACTGGTTGCTTCTTATCTAGGAGCTCGACTCGGCTTGATGATGTCGGATGTCTTTCTTAAGAAACTCATGATAGCCGTGATTCCGTTGATGGCAGTATTTCTGTTGACACGTAAACGCAATCAAGCGCAAGTACGTGAATTAACGATCTCATATCCGATCGCAGCCGTCATTGCCTTTTCAATCGGTATCTATGATGGTTTTCTAGGACCGGGAACCGGCAGTTTATTGATCTTTCTCTACGTAAGTGTGCAACACATGGATTATACGTTTGCGTCCGGGAACGCCAAAGTAGTGAATTTAGCCAGTAACCTTGCCGCCCTGTTTGCTTATATTGTCAGTGGTAAAGTACTTTATTACTTGGCGATTCCTGCTGCTGTATGCAGCATCGCCGGAAGTTATATCGGTTCGCGCTATGCGATCAAACACGGTAGTAAAATTATCCGTCCGGTATTGATCGGTACACTGTCGTTATTGATGATTAAACTCGTATTTGACATCCTCTAGGAGAAAAAATGAACCAATTTGCCCATGTCAATTTTAATGTACTAGATCTGAATAAATCCCTTGAATTTTATAAACAAGCGCTCGGTTTGAAACAGGTAAGGGAGATAAATGCGGATGATGGCAGTTTCCGACTTGTTTACTTAGGAGATGGAAATAGTGATTTTCAACTCGAATTGACATGGATGCGAGATCGCACTGAAGCGTATGATCTAGGTGAAGCTGAATTTTATTTAGCGATCGAAACCGACAACTACGAAGCCATGCATGAACTCCATCTAAAAAGTGGTTGGATCTGTTTTGAGAATCCCGCAATGGGAATCTATTTTATCAACGATCCGTATGGCTATTGGTTAGAGATCGTACCGCAACGTTAATCCCCTTAGAGCCCAAAATAGTTGGCTCTTTTTCTTTTTATGGATTTGTGTCACAATATTCATAGAAAAAGTTCAATTAGGGATAAATGAGATTCTTTTGCGCTACGCAAACAAGCGCCGGAGGTAGGCTATGATTCAAAAATTGATCATTGTCCGTCATACAGAAGCAGAAGCTGTTGACGCAGGAATGAATGATTCAGAAAGAAAATTGACTTCGCTTGGTAAAGTCGAAGTAAAGCGAACAGCCAAAAATTTAAAAACACTATTAGCCGACGAAAAAGACATCCTGCTTTGGTCAAGTCCAATGGTAAGAGCTGTCGCAACTGCAAAAATCATCCATAAAAAACTACATTCAGCACATTGCGAAACATTTGCGTTTATTACTGATGGCGATTTCGAAAAATTACGTGAAGCAACGCAAACGACACAAGCAACTTGTGTCGTAATCGTGGGTCATGAACCGACGCTTGGCGAATGGGCAAAACGGATAGCTAATGTTGAGTTACCTTTCAAAAAAGGAAGTGCTGCCGCTTTCATATTTTCAAGTAACGAAATCGAAAAGGGAAGCTTATTGTGGTTTGTGCAGATGAACGCGATCCATTTAGGTGAATGAATTGGAAGAACCGAATGAAATGACACTTCACTTCAGAATGAATGAATCTGTTGTACCTAATGACGTGATCAATGACGTACGATTTTTTCCACTTGATAAAAGTTCAATACCGGTGAGCACGGTAAATGTACAAAGTAGAACTGTGACAACCAACCTAAGCCAACTAGAGATAACGATTCAAGTAGCTGATCCACATACGCAAGATGATCAATTCCAACTAAGTAGTCTTTCGATAAAATGTTGTCGTGGGAATATCCATGAACTTTTAACGTTTGCTTTGCGACTATCGTCTGTCTATTCGCTGATCTGTGAAGAAATAGAAGTACAAAAAGGTAAAATCAATCAACCTTTATTCACGCAAAAGATGGATATAGCGTTGAGTGATCAGATAGATGAAATTATCCTTTATCAGAAACTGTTCTTATGCAACAGCGAAGATCCGGAAGTACTTCATCAGTTGCGTATCAGATTACGTCAGATGAGATCCTATCTGTGGTGTTTGAGGCCCCTATTGAAGAAGAAAAAAATCGATTTATGGCGTACACAACTCAAAGATTGTACCCGTTTAACTTCTCAAGTTCGTGAGTTGGATGTGTTGATTCGACAATGGACGGACGATAGTGGAAATGTTCAAGGTACTAAAAACAAAGTCATGAATCTGATCACCGAAGTAACTCGAAAAAGAGAGCTTGCCGCAGAAGAACTAAAAGCACAACTAAGTACCGGTATCTTGACGCCAGTGTTACTTACGATTCGAAATGAAGTAACGTTAACTCACCGGAGTTTTGATGATTCCTCAGCGATCGGTGTGAAAGTTGTTAAGCAAGTACGTAAACGATATAAAAAATGCCGTCATTCAGTTAAAGAACTTGATCTAACAAAGATAACAGATGTCCATCACACAAGAATCGAAGGTAAGAAGATCCACTATTCATTGGTTTTGATTGAGCCTTTGATGAATAAGAAAATTAAACCGGTGATCGCAGAACTTAAGTATCTTCAAGATCAACTAGGGCATTACTGTGATACTTCAAAGAATCAAACAATACTTAAAGAGATTCGAGAGAATTCAACAGAACCTTTAATTGTTTATGAGTGCGCTAAAATGGAAGGACTGCAAGAAATCGAGCGACAAGAGATCATCAATAAATTCAAAAAAATCAAACTCCATAAATCAATCAAGAAACAGTGGCAACTATAAAAACCGCTGTTTTTTTGTGACTGATACCGGTGTTGAAAAAAGTTGAATCAATCGATTGAATATTCGTAATAAAGGAGTATACTATATATGAACATATGAGTATGTAATCATATGTAAGAGGTAATGTATGAGCACAGTCAATGAAGAAATGATCACGATCCATCATCCGGAAGCTGTTGAGCGGGTAAAAAAGAATGCGATGGCGGACTCCGTCTATGACGATATGTCCATCTTGTTTAAGATGCTTTCGGATCCGACCCGGTTAAAAATATTTCATGCATTGTTTGACGGTGAATTATGCGTGGCTGATTTGACCGGTGTTTTAAACATGACCCAGTCAGCTGTTTCACACCAATTATCGATGCTGAAAAGCGCTCGTCTGTTGAAATCCGAAAAACGCGGTAAACATGTTTATTACCGTTTTACGGATGAGCACGTGGAATCGATCTTTCGTAAAGCGATGGATCATGTAAAGGAGTAATATGGAAAAAGTACAACTTGAAATAGACGGTTTAGATTGTGCAACATGCGCATTAAAGGTTGAAAAAGCACTTACAACGTGCGAAGACATACAAGAAGCAAGTGTCATGTTTGCTCAAGGTAGAGTATCGGTGACACTTAAAGAGGGTTATCGTTTTGATAGCGAGAAGATGAAAGAGTGGCAGAAGATCATTGCTAAAGTCGAAGATGTGACATTATTTGAACGTAAAACAGCACCGAAGACTCAGAAATTGACACTAACAAGCGATATTGTGATCTTAATGGTGTCAGGGATCGTACTGGCGATTTCATTCTTTTTGAAGAATCCATTACTAAATGTTGTACTGGTAATTGCTTTTGTGCTGGTTGGTAAAGATGTATTGATCAAGGCCTACAATAATATTCGCAGAGGCGAATGGTTTGATGAATACTTCTTGATGAGTATCGCTACCATCGGGGCCTTGTTGATCGGTGATGTAGCAGAAGCTCTTGGTGTCATGGTGTTTTACAGTATCGGTGAGATTATGCAAAATTCAGCTGTAAATAAAGCTCGCGAAACAATTGCCGGATGTTTGAAAACACTTCCTGCCAAAGCGCTCGTACAGCGCGGTAAGACGACCAGCGAAGTAGAGCCGCATCAAGTGTTTATCGGAGATACACTTATTATTTTACCGGGGACGATGATTCCATTAGATGGTATCGTACTCAATGGACAAAGTGAACTTGATCTTTCCTCATTAAGTGGGGAAAGTCTTCCGGTCAGCGTAAAAGAAGGTAGCACTGTTGTATCGGGTTCATTGAATCTTCAAGGTAAATTAAGTGTGAAAGTCACCAAGAAGTATGAAGACTCAACAATTCAAAAAATGATTGAATTGATCGAAAATGCGGCAGCCAAGAAAGCACCGTTGGAAAACTTCGTTACGCGATTTGCGAAGATCTATACTCCGATCGTTGTTGTGTTAGCGATGATTGTTATGATCATTGTTTCTATCTATACCCGATCTGTCTTAACAGGCTTCCATCGCGCACTGGTGTTTCTTGTGATCAGTTGTCCTTGTGCGTTGGTGATCTCGATTCCACTTGGTTTCTATGCGGCGATCGGTAAAGCCGGGACGCTTGGAATTCTGGTGAAAGGAGGCGGAGCTCTACAAAAATTAGCCGAAGTCAATGAAATCGTGATGGATAAAACCGGCACATTAACAGAAGGTATATTTGCGGTAAGCAGTATTCATAGTAGGGATCAAGATCATGACAAATTATTGGAAATTGCTGCTTTAGCTGAAAATTCGTCAACTCATCCGTTAGCCAGAGCTGTCGTTCGTGCTTATGGAAAACCCATCGACGAACATCGTATCGGTTCTGTCATGGAATCAGCGGGTTTAGGTATCACGGCTGTTATCGATGGAAAAACCTATCATTTAGGCAATGGTGCGTTTATTCAACAAAAAGGAATCCAATTGCCGGTTGATCTACCTTTTGGGAGTTATATCCACCTCTTGGATGAAACAGGTTATTTAGGGACACTTGTCTTGAATGACCGAGTTAAATCAGAGAGTAAAGAAGCCGTTCGAAGTTTGCATGCTCAACATCTGCGTGTCAGTATCCTCAGCGGTGATCGGATCGATGTCGCTCAAAGTGTCGCCGATGAACTTACTATCGATGAAGTCCGTGGAGAACTTCATCCCCATCAAAAAGTCAATGAATTGGAAAACTTACGTTCACTTGGACATACCGTTGCTTTTGTGGGGGATGGAATGAATGATGCAGCTGCTTTAGCCATCAGTGACATCGGTATTGCGATGGGTGCGATGGGTAGTGATCTGGCCATTGAAACCGCCGATATCGTACTTATGAATGATAATCCGTTATTGATCAGTGATGCCGTGACACTCAGTAAACGGACAATGAGTGTGTTGAAACAAAATTTAGTTCTGGTGTTGGGAATCAAATCAATCGTTCTATTACTAGGTAGTTTAGGACTTGCTTCAATGTGGTTGGCTGTGTTTGCGGATGTAGGAGTTGCCTTATTGGCGATCCTCAACTCGATGAGAGTGGTAAATGGAGGACATTATGCGACTGACCGCCATTGATTTCGAAACCGCAAATAATGCTAGCCAAAGTGCTTGTAGTATCGGTATCGTGGTATTTGAAGAGGGTATGTTGATCTATGAAGAGTGTTTTTTCATCAAACCACATCGCTATTATGCACAATTTAGTCCGTTCAACATCGCAATTCACCATATAACTCCTGAAATGGTACGTTATGCGCCCGAGTTCGATCAAGTCTATCCAAAACTTTTACCTTGGTTAAAGAATGCTGTCGTGGTTGCTCATAACGCACCGTTTGATATCGCTGTGTTGCGAAGTTTGATTCAACTCTATGGATTGGAAACACCGCTTGTTCCTTATATCGATTCCGTCGAAGTAGCACGCAAGTGTTATCCGCGATTGGATAACCATAAACTTAATACAGTTTGTTCTGCACTCGAGATTGAACTGGATCATCATGATGCACTGAGTGATGCGCGTGGTTCGGCACTCATTATTATGAATGCCTTAGCTGCGATGGATGAATATGATCCTCAAGTACTGATGAATTGTCTGAACCTACGTTACAAAAATCTATAATGTAAGAAAATATGAAAACTTTCAACAATGAAGTTTTCATATTTTTGTTTACAGAAAACAAATCAACGGTTAGAATAGGGGTGTGAGGTGAATCTATGAATAATCTAGAGAATAATGCCTATTTTTGGCAAAAGATCGATACATTGTTTTTTTCATCCAAATTAACCATCGCACGTCCGGCAGGAACCGAACATCCTCATTATCACAATTTGGTATATCCGGTCGACTATGGGTATCTGGAAGACACATTCCGTCAAGACCAAGAAGGTATCGATGTTTATAAAGGAACAAAATCAGTCAGTTTTATTTCAACCATTGTTATTGCGGTGGATATACTGAAAAAAGATATCGAAGTTAAACTGTTGGTGGGATGTACACAACAGGAAGAAGAAACGATTTTACGTTTTCTGAATCAAACGGATTTTCAGAAGACGATTTTGGTTCGTCGAGGAATTGAAATTCCTTCATGGGGAACCAGTGATTTAGTCTAACAAACAACTCGTTAGAGGTGCAGCATCTTGATTGACTCAAGAAATGTCCGCAAGGACTTTTTCTTTGTGGTAAAATAAGAGCGAAAGGCGGAATGGTATGAAAATAAAAATAGAAAAAATAGGAATCAATGGCGAGGGTATCGGTTATGTTGAAAACAAGCCGACTTTTATTCCGTCAGCCTTACCTAGTGAAACCGTAGAAGCGATCATCGACAAGAAGTTCGATCGATACAATGTCGGACATGTCGAACAAATATTGATCAAGAGTCCAAAACGTATGACTCCTCCGTGTCCTGTTCAGGACCGTTGCGGTGGATGCGCCTTGATGACATGTACACTGCCCTATCAGGCTGAAATAAAAGAAGGACTATTAAAAGAAGCCTTAACGAAGTATGCCGGCAAGATTGATTTTAGATTGATCAAACCCATCGTCATCAATCCGGTTCCTTATAGTTACCGTAATCAATGTAAACTACCGGTACGCATGAGTCGTGGCCAACTGATCTCAGGAATGTATCAACCATCATCCAACCATTTTGTTGCGATCGATCGATGCTTGGTCCATGAAGAAGAATTAGACAATAAGCGTACGCAAATATTAGCTGTTCTACAAAAACACGGATGGGATGAATTCAATCCCAAAACTTATAAAGGATTACGATATATCATCTTACGCGGATTTGATGGATTCTACCAAGTAACATTAGTGACAGGCAAGAATCGTTTCACCCAAGAGTGTATCGATGATCTCTGTGAGATTCCGGGATTGAATTCGATCTATGCAAGTATCAACCTGGATAAGCATACACATGAACTATTCGGTAATGAAGTCACCCACTTAGCGTTAGCGAAAACACTTGAATGCAAGATGGGCGAACTGGTCTTTAGATTATCACCTCAATCATTCTTTCAGTTGAATCGGACACAAGCACTCAATATCTACTCAAAAGTAGTCGATCTGGTCAAACCTTCAAAATTGATCGTGGAAGCCTATTGCGGTGTCGGTGCGATGACGCTGATGTTGAGTAAGAAGGGTGAAGAAGTGATTGGAATCGAGACGATTTCTTCAGCTGTTAAAAATGCGAATGAGAATGCCCGTCTCAATAAAATCAAAAATGTTCAGTTTATTGCCGGTGATGCTGCTGTTCAGTTACAGAATATTTCCAAGAAACAGCCGATCGATGTATTGGTCGTAGATCCTCCACGCAGCGGTCTTGATGACACGATGATCGCAATGATCATGAAAAGCCGTATTCCTCATTTGATCTATGTTTCGTGTAATCCTAGTACGCTCGCTAAAAACCTCAAGTATTTATTGACGGAATATGATGTTGAAGAGATCACACCGTTTGAGTTGTTTTCACATACACCGCTGGTAGAAACGGTTGTTTCCCTTCGTCGTTTAAATAAAAAACAACGTACAGCTGCTTATGAATCAGAGAAATCTATTTATCAAACGGATTCATCCGAATATTAACGTACAAAGAGAAATCATTCGTGGTTTCTTTTTTGTTGGAGAAACAATTAATTGAGTCTACATTTACCTAACACAAAGTGGTATCATACTCTAATGGACTAACTGCCGGGAGGATTTTCTATGAAGAAATACAGAGGTGTAAGCACAATTATTTTGATCAATAGTATCAGTCTACTACTTTGGTATACGACGCTCACAAGTACCAGGATGCCCATTCTCGAACAATTGGCGTATCTTGTCGCAGGGCTTTCACTTACATCGTTTTCATTGGTATTCCTGCTGGCAGCCCGCAATCAATGGACGGAGAAATGGTTTGGTGGTTATGATGTGATTTATCCGATCCATAAATATCTCTCGATTTTTGCACTTGTAAGTGTAGTTTTACATGGTCAACTTGTTGAGCTCAGTCGTGGTGAAGTTGGCAATATCGGAAACATCGGGAGCATCGCTCAATTCTTGTTTATTGCACTGATTGTGATTGCGATCCTGGGTCGTAAATTCAAGTATGAAAATTGGCGTATCGTTCATCGTTTGATGGTGATTCCTTATGCGGTCGGTCTGTATCATACGTATATCTCGGGTATCATTGATTGGACGCAGTTGACTGCGTTAACCGCTTGGATCATCGGTGGAGCGATCATTGGATTAACTTGTTCTGCCTACATGATCTTCTTTTATCGCAAAATTGGGTTTAACCATAAAGCGAAGGTGACCGGTTTGAAACATCTGACTGAAAGTTCACTTGAAATTGAAATGACTCTAAAAAAGCCAATAAAGTTCAATGTGGGTCAATACATTTTCTTTCGAGTTAAACAATCCGGTATTGAACAAGCACCGCATCCTTTTTCTATCTCCGGCGGAGATGGAAAACACCTCTACATCTCAGTGAAAGCCTTGGGTGATTTTACAGCTCAATTAGTAGAAACACTCGAGGTCGGTAGCGATGTAGAGTTGAATGGACCCTATGGACATCTCACATTCGAGAAAGGTTCACAGAAACAAGTGTGGATCGCAGGAGGCGTCGGGATCACACCCTTTATGGCTTATTTGCGTGAAAGAAAACTTGAATTTCCAGTGGATCTGTATTATTCATATCGTGGTGAAAGTGAAGCTCTTTATAAGAACTTTTTAGAAAATTATCAGGAACAAAATCCCTATTTCAAATTACACATAACAGATACCTCAAAATCATCGCGATGGGATCCCACGACACTCAGGTCGGATTCAGAAACAACGATCTTCATGTGTGGACCTTCTAAGATGATGAATTCGATGATTAAAATACTTCGAACTACGACGAAAGCTGAAATTGTGTATGAAAATTTCGAATTCTCGCGGGCCATTCTCTTTGCTGATCCGATTCTGAAAGCAGTTGGATTACTGCAATAAAAATAAACACCTTCGAAGATTATTCGAAGGTGTTTGTCTATTTAAATAACTTTATAATGGGTAAGCGCATGCATAATGCCACCATGATCGACATCTTTGGTTACGAAATCAGCGAACTGACGAACATGTTCTTTGGCGTTGCCCATCGCAATTCCAAAGCCGGCTTTTTTTAACATTTCGGTATCATTTTCACCATCCCCAAATGCCATGACCTGCAACCAACTCAGTTTATTAAGTTTCAATACTTCTTCGA
>JBBRCP010000021.1:0-23767 GCA_038204785.1 Erysipelotrichales bacterium | reverse complement strand
GAAGAACTATTTTAATTCATCGATATCACAATAATCTAGCCTAAATACAACTAAAAAAACCATGTTTCCATGGTTTTCAGAGATTAAATTAAGCTTTATTGGCACTTCCGAATAAAGTGATCTTTTCGCGAACAACTCCTTGAATGGCTTCGAATCCGGGTTTTAATAGTTTTCTTGGATCGAACCCTTTAGCTTCAAGGTCTTTTCCGGCTTCGATGTATTTGCGTGTCGCAGCAGCGAACGCTAATTGGCATTCGGTGTTGACATTGATCTTACTGACACCTAAGGTAATTGCTTTAGCGATCATTGCGTCAGGTATTCCTGAACCGCCATGTAATACGAGCGGCATCGCTCCTGTGATCTCGTGGATGGTATTCAGAACATCAAAGTTTAAACCTTTCCAGTTTTCAGGGTATTTACCATGAATATTACCAATACCGGCAGCTAGGAAATCGATTCCCAAGTCGGCAATTTTCTTACATTCTTTCGGATCGGCAACTTCACCCATCCCGATGACACCATCTTCTTCACCGCCAATGGAGCCGACTTCGGCTTCAATGGAGATTCCTTTAGCGTGACACAATGCGACGAGTTCCGTTGTTTTTGCGACATTCTCGTCAAATGCTAAGTGGGATCCGTCAAACATGACCGATAGGAAACCTGCGTCGATGCATTTGAGTGCGCCTTCGTAAGATCCGTGATCAAGATGTAATGCGACCGGTACTGTGATTTTTAATTCTTCAATCAGTCCCGTGGTCATTCCGACGATGGTCTTGTAGCCACCCATATACTTTCCTGCGCCTTCGGATACACCTAAAATAACCGGTGCCTGAAGTTCTTGAGCAGTCATTAAGATCGCTTTTGTCCATTCTAAATTGTTGATGTTGAATTGTCCGACTGCATAGTGTCCTACGCGAGCCTTCTCTAACATTTCTTTAGCAGCTACTAATGCCATGTGAATTGTCCTCCTGTGGATTTTCCAATTTTATTTTACTCTACTTTTAGCGTATTGGGAAGAAGCTTGCACGAAGCCCGCAAAGAGCGGATGAGCACGATTCGGTCGAGATTTGAATTCCGGATGGAACTGACAACCGACAAACCAAGGATGGTCGCTAAGTTCGGTGATCTCAACGAGGTATTCATCCGGACTAAGTCCGCTGAAGATCACACCATTATCACTCATTATTTTACGATAATCATTGTTGAATTCATAACGATGACGATGACGTTCCTGAATTAATTCTTGTTTATAGACGCTGAATGTCTTTGTGTCTTTGACGATCGTACATGGCCAGTTGCCTAGTCGCAGTGTACCTCCCATATTTTCAACACCGTTTTGATCCGGCATCAAGTGAATGATCGGACTGGTTGTTGATTCATCCCATTCGGTCGAGTTTGCGCCTTCAAGTCCGCAGACGTTTCGAGCAATCTCAATCATGGCGATCTGCATACCCAGACAGATTCCGAAATATGGGATCTTATTAACACGCGCATAATTACAAGCTAAGATTTTTCCTTCGATGCCACGACCGCCGAAACCGCCCGGAACCAAGATACCATCCACATCTGCCAATTCTCTGAGTAGATTTTCTTGTGTCAATTCTTCTGAATTGACCCAACGGATATCGACTTTTACACCAATCGGATAACCGGCGTGTTTCAGTGATTCACTGACCGAAAGATACGCATCATGAAGTTGGACGTATTTACCGACCAAGGCAATCGTGACTGTTTCATTCAAATGACGTGAACGTTCGATCATCTCGCGCCATTCGGTCATATCAGCTTCCGGGGCGTCGATATTGAATTTATGAAGAATATAATCATCAAATCCCTGTTCCTGGAACGCTAACGGGATCTCATAGATATTTTCGACATTCATCGATTCGATGATGGCGTTGGGACGCACATCACAGAACAAGGCAATCTTCTTACGCATTTCATCGGTGATTCGTTCATCACAACGGGTGACGATCACATTCGGCTTGATGCCGAGGGACATCAATTCCTTGAAACTATGCTGCGTAGGTTTTGTTTTTAGTTCTCCGCTGGCCGGAATTCTCGGAATCAAGGTTGCGTGAATAAAAATAACATCATCGCGTTCTTGTTCCGCATGAACCTGACGTGCGGCTTCTAAAAATGGCAGTGATTCGATATCTCCGACAGTTCCGCCAATCTCGGTGATAACGATATCAGCACCGGATTCGATTCCGGCTGCGTAGATCTTTCCTTTGATTTCATCGGTGATATGCGGAATGACCTGTACGGTCGCTCCTAGATAGTCTCCTCTGCGTTCTTTGGTAAGTACGTTCATATAGACGCGTCCAGACGTGATATTGGCGTTTTGCGTCAATTCTTCGTCGGTAAACCTCTCATAATGGCCTAGATCCAAATCGGTTTCTGCTCCGTCCTTGGTAACGAAAACTTCTCCATGTTGATACGGCGACATCGTTCCCGGATCCACATTGATGTATGGGTCGAACTTCTGCATAAATATCTTCAATCCGCGGTTTTTTAACAGTCGTCCTAGTGAAGTTGCGGTAATACCTTTACCGATTCCGCTTACGACGCCTCCCGTTACGAAAATATACTTTGTCATGATCCACACTCCTTTCAAAAATAAGAAAAGTGTCCCCAATGATTGAGGACACTCTGCCCTTTATTATTCTATCAGAGTCCCTGATTTACTTCAATGTTAAAGTGAAGAAATCGTTAATACGTTTCTTCCGTTGATTCTTCATCATTGGGAGTTTTTTCGTACTCTTCATCTTCTTCGTAGTCTAGATCGACGATTTCGTCATCTTTGACGCTATCATCTTCGAGTGCAATCGAACTTGTGTCGAAGTGCGTTTCGTTGTAGGTACGTCTGGCACGAAGATCCCACATGTTTTCCGCCAAGGCCGCAAAACGGATATCCAACATCATCGCCGAATAGAATTGCGCGATCTTGTTTTCAGCCTGCGCTGGTGTGAAACCCATTTCGGTACTGACATGTGACCATAAATCGATAAACGGAACTTCTTGTTTTTTCTGCGTCATAATTTCAAAAGCATGATCGGTCATTGAACGGTTACTCATTAGGGCCCTCCTACATTTTTTCCGGGGCATCGACACCGATAAGTGTCAATGCATTGCGTAACGTAATCTGTACAGCTTTGACAAGTCCCAAACGTTGGGCACTCAAAGCGGGGTTTTCCTGATCCAAGACATGGCATTCTCCATAGAAAGCATGGAAGGATGAAGCCAATCGTTGGATATAATTACAAACTTTATGCGGTTGACGCGTAAACGCCGCGTCCGCTATCATCTGTGGAAAATCAATCATTTGTTTAAGCAGTTCGGCTTCTTTAGGATGACTCAGATCACTGAATTCAGTGGCGATCTCCATCGTAGCGTTGCGCAAAATAGAACACAACCTAGCATGCGCATACTGTGCGTAATAGACCGGATTCTCATTGGATTGGCGGGAGGCCATATCCAAGTCAAGATCCATATGCGTATCACCGGCACGGCTCACAAAGTAATAACGAACCGCATCAACACCGGCTTCTTCGATCAAGTCTTTCAACGCGACCGCTTTACCGGTTCGTTTACTCATCTTGAACTCTTCACCGTCTTTGATCATACGGGCCATCTGAATGATATCGACTTCCAAATCTTCGGACGGATAGCCCAACGCTTGGATCGCCGCTTTCAATCGGTTGATGTAGCCGTGATGATCAGCCCCCAACAGATCGATCATCTGATCAAATCCGCGGTCCTTCTTATCAAGATGATAAGCAATGTCAGGTAATAGGTATGTATAGAGTCCGGTGCTCTTAACGAGTACACGGTCTTTATCATCATTAAAGTCGGTCGTACGTAGCCAGACAGCGCCTTCGCTCTCGTATGTTTTACCATGATCTGTCAGTTGTTTCAATGCTTTTTCCACAAGACCGCGATCATAGATACTCTGTTCAGAGGTCCAAACATCGAATTCAACACGGAATGTCGCTAGATCTTCGCGAAGTTTCTTGGTTTCTTCCACTAATCCGATCGTTCGGAAATAGGCAAGTGTCTCTTCGGTGTTGGTTTCCGCATATAAGTCACCGATCTGTGCTCTGATTCCGGCAGCGATTTCAATCAGGTCTTTACCGTGATATCCATCCGTTGGTACTTCGGCTTCTTTCCCACAGGCTTGTAAATAACGAGCTTGTAAGGACTTGGCCATATTGTTGATCTGATTCCCGGCGTCATTCACGTAATATTCGCGTGTGACATCGTAACCGGCTTTCTTCATGATACGTGTTAAAGAATCACCGATGGCTGCACCGCGGGCATGTCCCGGATGGAGATCACCGGTTGGATTCGCCGATACATATTCCACATTGATCTTGTGCGCATCATGGCGAATCGACTGACCAAACTCTTTGTCTTGTTTTAGGACCAAGGTCAGTATATCAGCCAAGCGATCTTGCAACATGAAGAAGTTGATAAACCCTACGCCGGCCGGTTCAGCTAAACGAACACCGGCTTTCTCATTGTCCAGATGATTCAAAATCTCTTGCGCGATCATCTTAGGGTTCTGCCTGAGTTGCTTCGCAAGGCGCATTGCAACATTACTGGAGTAATCGCCGAAGTTAACTTGTTTCGGTAATTCGATCACGATCTCTTCCGGTAGCAGTTCAACACCGAAAGCATGTTGGACAGCTTCTTGTAACGCCTGTTTTAATTTGTGTTCTATTTGATTCATAGTTTGTTCTCCTCGATATACCAATCACTGATAAACCCACCGATCGAATCATCCCCATTTACAAGACGATAGTCGATATGAATATGTGTGTCATTGGTTGATAACTCATCGGTCAATACTTCCATTTCGATCACACCGTAGGGTGTACTCACATGGGCACTTGTTCGTTGTCCGACCTTGAAATTCAATTCTGTAGTGGTTTCGAAAACACGTGAGATACGTAATTTCTCACCTTCTATTTGAAGACTTACTTCCGCAAAAGGAATGACTGTTTCTCTATAATGAAGAACAATGAGCGTATTGTCAATGCTTTTCAGTGCAGATCCACTGTATATTTCAGACTTCTCGTTTGTCTCTTTGTCCAATTGGACAACACGCAGCGAAATTTTCTGATGTTCAATCATTTTCCCACCCTTTTTCCTCTTGAATTATATTCATTGATGCGCAGTTGTCAATACAAAAACGGAAAATTCATAGGTTATTCACATGAATTTACATAATCATAAGGAGTTTGTGAGTATTTTGGTGTTTTTGCAGAAGAAAACCGTCACTTGGACGGTTTCATAAAAGTTTCTATTTCATCGATTGTTTTCAAGATATTCGGTGATAACACCTCATATCCATTCTCGGTAACAAGTACATCATCTTCGATTCGGATTCCGATTCCTTCTTTTGAACTGTAAAGTCCGGGTTCAACGGTAATGATGTTTCCTGGTTTTAGCACCATCGCTTCCAGTTGTCCCACATCATGAGTATCTAAGCCCAAAAGATGACTGACGGAATGATAGTAAACATCCTCGACTTCTTCCGGTGTCGCTATGATCTTCGCCTTTACACACTCGGTCGCATAGACTTCTTTGACGATCTCATTGAGAGAAACAAAGGTAATGCCCGGTTTAATGGCTTCGATGACCGCAAGTTGCGCTTTGAGAACGATCTCGTAAAATACTTTCTGACGAGCGGTAAATTTACCATTGATTGGTATAGTTCGGGAGATATCCGCACTATACAGGTGATGGCTGGCTCCCAGATCAAACAGAACCAATTCGTGATCCAGTACGGTACGCGTATTCTTTACGTAATGTAAGGTGGTTGCTTCAGGGCCTGATGCTGCAATCGTATCAAATGCATAACCGGCATTGGTTTTAGCGATCTCATAATCGAAATGGGCAACGATCTCATACTCTTTCATGCCTGGTTTCATATGTTTCAACATACGTTCGATCCCTTTTTGGGTGATATCGATCGCTTTACGTACTTCTTCGACTTCCTGCGAATTTTTGATCGTACGCATTGCGCAGATATAAGGATAGATGTTCAGAATCGTCAGCGCCGGATAATGTTGTTTACACTTATGACCGAATTGTTCGCCTTCCATGATGCGACTCTTGAAATCATCGCGTTCACCGTCGATAAACAGGGAAGTGATTCCCATTCGCATCAGGTTCTTACTGAAAAAAGAGTCAAATTGAGAAAGACTGTAGACTGTCGTAATTCCGCTGATCGCTGTAGCTTCATCTTTATACATTGATTTACCAACCCATTTTTCAGTTGTTGGATTGAAGTCTTTGATGAAAAGCCATTCGCGTTTACCTTGATTGGTGTTCGCTAGCACTAAGATCAAACTATCTTCATCTAAACCGGTCAAATAATTAAAATTACGATTTACACTGAACGGATAAGAAGCATCCGCACTTTGTTTGATCAGATCACCGGCAAACAATACAACGATACTACCTACTTCGATATATTCACTGACTTTTGTGCGACGTTGCGCATATACGGTTGAATCCATGGGACTCCTTTCTATAAAGAGGCTTCTTTCGGAAAGAACATTTTTACGTCTTCCTTGTTTTCCCCTTTAACGATCGCTTTGACCAATAAACTAGCCTGCGAAAGCTCTTTTATTTCTCCGGTATGCATCAGGATCCAGATCAATGAATTCTCAAATTCTTGATAGGGATGATACGGTCGTTGATCGGCTGTATCGATGGCGAAATAGTACTCACTATCATACCCTAACTCTTCGACATGATGTTTCTGTCGTTCACTTTGAGTGCTATCTTCCACATCCGCATAATCGAATAAACGGCGGTTCAGTAAGCGCGATGCCAAATCATTTAGGATCGCATCCGGGTGATGGGTAGCGAGTTGGAATCCGTAGAAACATGCCGGTTCATCCAACGCAAAGTGTTGGGCAACGCTGGGCATCTCTGATTGAAATAATACTTCAAACATAGGGAATGATGCTTTGATTGAAGGATCCAGTGCCGCCAGCGTTGTAAGTCGACGGAAGAAGCGCACCAAGATCGTTTCAACACTTCGTGAGACCGGATGATAGTAGACCTGCCAATACATATGGTATCTGGCCATAATGTAATCTTCGACCGTATGGATGCCGCTTTCCTTGATGACCAGTTTATCACATTGAACACGCAATGTTCGCAGGACCCGTTCAAGATCGAAATTCCCATAACTGACACCCGTAAAATAGGCATCACGCAGCAGGTAATCCATTCGATCCGCATCCAATTGTCCGGAAACGATCATCGATAGTAATGGATTTGTATGGGTATGGGTAATGATGGACGCAACCTTCACCGGCAAGTGCGGATCTGTTTTTGCGAGTACTTCGCAGATCTTGGAATCTTCACTCAAAATGCGGATCGTAAAGTCTTCATGTGAATAAGGTAGAATGGATTCAAACGAATGTGAGAAAGGACCGTGACCAATATCATGAAGCAGTCCTGCCAACATCACTTGGATCTTTTCTTCTTCACTCAACATATCTTTCAATCCTTCGACTTCATTGACCATTCGTCGGACGATCTCATAAACACCGAGAGAATGAGAAAAACGGGAGTGCTCAGCTGTGTGATACACCAGATAGGTTGATCCTAATTGATGAATCCGACGCAGACGTTGAAATTCAGGGGTATTGATACAATCCCAAATGATTTGATATTCCACATGAATATATTCATGGATCGGATCACGAAGTACTTTGATTTCATTCAGTTTCGCAAACATAGATAGACCTCGCTTTCAGAAATCTAGTCAAAGGAAACTTCATTTCTCTCGATCAATACGACAGCTTGCGCAACGACACCTTCTTGTCGACCAATGAATCCCAGTTTTTCACCACGGGTTGCTTTGATACTGACATTATCGATATGTGTCTGTAAAGCATTTGCGATATTACCTCTCATTTGATCGATATAAGGCGCTAATTTAGGTTTTTCTATCAGGATCATACTATCGATATTCACAATGTGATACTGTTTCTCCTGCATCATTTTTACAACTTTACTTAATATTTTCAGTGAATCCATATTGTGGTAACGCTCATCCGTATCCGGAAAGTATTTACCCAGATCTCCGAGTGCTAACGCACCCAGAATGGCTTCGGCGATCGCATGAACCAAGGCATCCGCATCAGAATGACCCATCATTCCGAAAGAACTTTCGATATGTACACCCCCGATGATCATCGGTCGTCCTTCGACTAAAGGATGAATATCGGTTGATTGTCCGATTCGTATCATACTATCTCCCTCCTTAAAAGCTTATTTGTGAGTTAATTATACCACTTCCATATCTTTCATGAAAGTTTTTAGATTTTGTTTCACCCGTGTTTTTCTGCACATAGGTGCTTAATTTGTTATACTGTGTATCTGACAGGAGGATCATGTCATGCGAAATAATAAAATAATCATTACCGCTTTCATACTCAGTGTCGGAAACTTCTTGATCGTACTCAGCGAATTTAGTCGTTTCAGTACACTGGCAGGAATTTATACAACTACACCCAAAGAGATTCTCGGCGGAAGTTTAGCTGAAGTCCTTAATTGGGTTCTCTTGTTGAGTTCGTTTATCCTACCCATCGTGATCGGTATTTATTATTTGCAGATACGAAACAGACACGAATATCATACTTTCCGTGGCTATAAGTAACTGAGTCGAGAGAATCGATCGATAAAATCCATGGTGTTTCATGGATTTTTTTATGGACTTTTACGTTAATGGTTCGAAAAACGTTGGTTTACTTAACACAAGCAGGATTCATTATAAAATAAATCAACACATAAGTACTAACACAGTACGAGTCTGATTTACCTATAAAAAGAACCACACTAGTGCAGTTCGATCGTTACGATCTTCTTCATGGCTTTAAGTTCCTCGGAGATCTCATTGATAATACTTAGTTTCGCATTAAGAGAAATCAATAATCCCGACATATCACGATGTGCCGGATTGTCGGCTTGACCGACAATAAAGTGGATCTTGATCGTGTTGAATAAGAGTGCTTTCGCTAATAATGTGGCTCCGTCTTCGCTTTGGTCTTCCAATAAGTTACGAAATATCTTTTCCGATTTTACACATTGGCGTAAAATATCACGTGTTTTCGCTAGGGTTAGAACACCTTCGGTGACCAGATCGATTCCTTTGATGGTAGCGGTCGGGGGAACTTCTTGACGTATCGCTAAGATCCGATTGACTTCGATTGGAACACCGAGTTCACGGGCAACGATCTGAGCTGTTGTTCCGCCACACACGATCTTGAGTCCATCGCTATCTATCAATTGACGAACGATCGACGCATCGAAAGACTTATCGGAAGGAGGTCCGACCATAACAATGGTTTGACTTCCTTTGACGATCTTCGCTGTTGCGACAGTCGCATCATCACCGGGGCATCCCTGATATAGATCATTGACAGCCGCTAATAAGGTATCCGTGATCATCATTGCGCTGTCACCGTTTCGAATTGTCTTTTTAAGATGGTTTACGACCTCACTGCGCCCCCAACCGAAGTTAAGTACACGACCAATACCCGCATGAAGAACACCGTCACTGTAGAGCACGATGACGTCGTCGGAAAGGACGGTAAAATGAGCTTCGTAGATCGTTCGATCTTGAAGCCGGATCGAAGTCCGAAGAATCGATACTTCTTCCATGTTGCGAAGGACAATACTTTGGGGTTGATCGAATTCAGCCAGATACGCATTTCCATCGGAAAACACCTGTAACACAGCAAACGTGGAATAAGCGATCTTACGTTCCGCACATTCCGGAAGAGTCCGTGTGATCGTTTCGACAGCATCCTCCAAACCAAGTCCCTGATTCAACATTTCACTTAAAATAGTGGCCGTCAGCGTTGCGAGGATATTGGCTTTTACACCGCTTCCCAGTCCATCTGCCAATACCATGACGAAACTATGTTGATTGATATGATCGCGAACGATATCACCGCATAACTCTTCTTTATTTTTGATCAGCGATCCATGAAAAGACTCGACTAATGTTTCGAGTTTACTCATCTTCGACACTTTTCTTTAATCGGGTAAGTGCGATCTTACTTTTAGCGGTCGTTTCACCCAATAAACTGGCGATCTCTTGAACAGTTCGCATTTGTTCGTCCAAAACCTCTTGGGTAACACTTAACGTTTGTCTGCGGTATTCTTTCAACTTTACCTGTTGAAGTTTCTCATCGGTCAGATCCATCAGAATGATAACCGAACAATTCTCATCCTTCATCGGAACGATGGCGTGTTGGAATGTCCGTTGATAATGTTCATATTCGGATTGGAGATAATGTACCTTTGACGAATCATGCAACAATTCAAGTAACTGTTCGTTCGGCAATAGTGCACTGACCGGAAAGCCCTTGACCGGAAAATCACGGCAATTTAACAAGTCCATTCCGGATGGATTGATCTCAAGTACGTTGAGTTGACTGTCAACGACTAAAATACCGTTTGGAGTATGTTCAATAACCGCATTCGACATCGATTCGGCTTTCTCTAACGCAAACGGTAAACATAGATGCGGATCAGCTTTCTTATCTAATACGGCGATTGCTTTTTCACGACAGGTCGGATATCCGCACGCACCGCAATTAAGTTCTTTTTCTTTATCTGTTTTACCTAAACTCTTCAGTATGTCGCGGATCTGATTTTCTGCGTAGATATGGGTCACAAGCGGTTTAGCGGAACGTTCGATCCGATATAGAGCAGCATTTGCCTGTGGTAATTGCGATGTCGGATGGGATCGACGAATATTCTGAACACTCGCAAACTCACGTTGTTTGTGTTGATGTAGTAAGGGTCCTTTGAGACAGGAACCGATACAGGCATTCATTTCGATGAAACTTCCTTTGAGATACCCGTTACGAATGGAATCGAGTACTTCACCGGCTCGTTCAACACCTTCGATATGGATCGCATTGATCCCCTCTAGTTTAGCGGCCATTGTTTCAATGATTCCACCGCTGGTTGGATATAATCGAGCGATTTCACCAACAAATCGATCACTTAAATTGAACTTTGGTTGATCATTTCCGTTGAACCATGTTTCGATGTCCTGCATCGAAATGACCGCATCAACGATCCCTTTATAGATTGGATCGGCAGCTTCTTTTATTTTAGCGGCACAAGGACTCACAAAAACGACCTTAGCATCAGGATATTGTTGTTTAAGTTGAATACCGTGAGCGATCATCGGTGATACAACAGGCGCTAATAGATCGACAAGATCAGGATAACGGGTCTCAACCAGGGTAACGATCGCCGGACAACAGGTTGAAATCATCGTCCGCTCCGTTCCATCATGCATCAGTTCTACGTAGCGTGTTGAGACTGAAGCTGCTCCCCGGGCTGTTTCTTGAACATCAAAAAAGCCATGTTGCTTAAAGGTTTTTTTCCACAACGGAAAATCACCTTGTAAGGAAACATAACTGGGTGCCAGACTGGCTACTAACTTGATTCCACTGTTGGACCAGGCAAGCACTTTTGCCATATCCGTATTGACTTGTTTGGCATCATGCGGGCAGATCACATAACACGCTCCGCACAGGATACATTCCTCTTCAACGATCTCGGGTTTACCGTTAGCGAATGAGATAGCTTTGGTCGGGCATACTCGAACACAATGATGGCAGGATTTACAATTGGCTTCCTGCAGGCTGATGATCTCCATCAGAGCGCCTCTGTTATCTCGCTTGTCAGCAACTCTAACGCAGTATCCATCTCGGTGATGTGTAGTTGTTTTCCATTGATTTTAACGCCAATTCCCTGCGCACAGGTTCCCATACAAAAAGAACCTTTGATTTCTGTCATGTCTTCCCATTGGTGGGCCTTGATGATGTCGTTGATAAGCATAACTATGGAGTCGGATCCTTTCACATAACATGAACTTCCGATACAAATTTCGATAGTAACCATGGTTTCCTCCTTGATTAACAGATAAAAACAGCTCGAGTAAATGCTATTTTTTTCACATGAAGTGTAACATAGAATTCCTTATTATTCTATGTTTCTTTCGAAAAATCATCGTTTTATGCTATCATAATGACAGTGAGGTGAGTGTATGAAATCAGTCGCAGTCATAGGTACAGCTTTAACAGATACACTGCTGGTTTCGCCATCCGTCGTACAAGCGGAAACATGCAATAAAGTCCGTTATTATGAAGCTGATGGAGGATCGATGCGCAATGTGGCGCATGATTGTTCGTTACTTGGAATCCCGACAGTTTTTTGGGCAAAGTTCGGAAATGACATTCTTGCTTTACAAATGATCAAACGATTGGAAGATGCCGGATGTATTGTTCATAGTACCCTTGTTGATGCGGAAACACCGCATTTCATACAGACATTTGATTCAACCCAGAAGAAAACAATGTTTTCTTCGATCACCGATGAGTTTTACTTTGATTCGGAGGATGCTGTTCCAACTATCTTAGTCGATAAGTGCGATTATGGCATCACCGATCAAGAGGATCTTGAATTTCTGAAAATACTTTTACGTAAAGCACCGAAGATTCAATGGATCGCCGTTGGATTTTTACCCGATGATACTGTGATGTCCCATTTTATTGGCGTTGTGATGAATCGTCACGAAGCCCTAAGGAACTTAGGTAATTGTTCATTCGATCGGTATTCTCAGTTATTACGGGAAAAAGGATTCAAATGGGGATGTATCACCTTAGATCAAAGTGGTGTGTTGGTGATCGATGAAAAAACTTCTATCCTGAAAGAAGCTCTTGCGTTACAGCACGGGACCGATCTTGGCTGCGGTGATGCTTTTGTGAGTGCTTTGTTACTGGGGCTGATCGAAAACTACCCCTTGATCGAAGCGGCTGAATTAGGCTTAGAGGCTGCATCCCATACTTCAAACGTTAGTTCTTCCGTAAATCCGGAGTTGAAATCACTCCTGCACATGCAGAAATAGAGGTAAATTATGCGATTAAATAACTATATAAGTGCTACCGGTCTTTGTTCACGACGCGAAGCTGATCAATATATCATCGATCAACGCGTTACCGTCAATGGCGAACTGGCAGCATTAGGAATGCAGATAGGAGATGACGACAAGGTAAGCTTGGATGGTCATCTGCTAACCCCTAAATCCGAGTTCGTTACGATTGCTTATCATAAACCCGTTGGGATTATTTGTACCAGTGAGTCGGATGTTGAAGGAAACATCATCGATGCGATCGGCTATCCTGAACGGATCTTTCCGATTGGACGATTGGATAAAGATTCTGAAGGGTTGATCTTATTGACTAATGACGGTAGTATCGTGAACCGAATTCTACGTGCCGAAAACAGCCATGACAAAGAGTATATCGTCAATGTTACGCGTCCATTAGGCAAGAATTTTAAAGCTTCCATGGAACACGGACTTAATATTTATAATCCTGTGAAACATGAGGTTCAACAAACTAAACCTTGTGTGGTCAAGATTTTGAATCCGACAACGTTCATGATCACGTTAAATCAGGGTCTCAACCGACAAATAAGACGTATGTGTTCTGTGCTCGATTATCGTATCGTGCGACTTAAACGGGAACGGATCATGAATATCAACTTAGGCAGTCTACCGAAAGGTAAATGGCGCAAGTTAACCTCCGATGAACTCAGCGGTATGTTGGCGATGTTGGATAATGAAGAATAAAAGAAGCCGCGGCTTCTTTTTGTTTGGCTATTCGACATCTTGCAGAATCGGTATGATCCTTGTTTGTATCCGCAACATCCATAGGATCAACAGTACATGAAGAACATCGTTCTCACTGAACCAGAGTCCGGTAGTTTGATAGAGTTGCGTTCCCACCCCAAAATATAAATAAACAAGGTAGATGAGGTTGATCAGAATAAAGAAGATCCATGTATTCATGATCCGCCGATTCATCAAACTGCGATATAATCGTGAACGTTGATACGTCAGTACCATAAAGACTAGGATGTTGGGAAATAGAAACACCAATAAAGCTTCATAGGAAACCAGGAAACGATTCGCACTCAGAATTCCGAACACCATCATTCCTGTATAGATAATACTGCTAAACAGCGCAAATTTCTGTACGTTCATTCTTCGATATGCAGGCAAAGATGTGTAGGTATGTGCCGTTAATAAAGCATTGAAACTATAGCAACTAATCAGTAAATAAGCGATCTCCCATGAACTGGTCGCGCGACAGTAAGTTTGTGCAGCACATTTGAGTTCATAGCCAAACGCTTGATAACTGGTTCCGGCAACAATGGCCCCGACTCCCCATAAAAGTAAACCATAACTCCACCAAATTCTGGCTTTCTCGTAGCGACTGTAATACAACAAATAGAAGCCGATACAAAGTGTCAATAATCCAAGAAAATAAACGAAGAAGGTCGACATCGGTTGAATCAAAATAAATTCCCGTTCGAACACTGTAAATTTTAGATAAGGCATACTCTTGAGGAATTGATCCGGTGTTATGAGTGGTTGAGCATGCACTTGGTCAAGCTTGGCACAGCCACCTAAAAAAAGGAGTAACAAGCTTGCCATAATAGGGTTAATACGCTTATTCCTCATATTATATCCTCTTTGTCGGATGACCATTCTCTTGGGATATTATACACTGAATGAGTTTGTGAATAACAGATGTTTGTATCAAATAAGTGTGATATTAAGGGGATATATCGATCTATTTTGTGAAATTGAGTCAATTATAGACTGACTCGCTGATTCCTTTATACATGTTTGATTGTTTCGATTTTACATTTGGTTGATATCTTTTATTAACAGAAATCAAATCTATTGACAGTCCGAAAAAAGAGTATAAAATGAACATTGTTCAGGAGGACATGAATCATGAATAAAACCATCACTTCTAAAGACCTGTTATTAACTGCAGCTAAAGAGATTGCTCAGGTCGAAGGGTTTGAAAATCTGAGTATCCGCGGAGTCGCTGTTAAATGCGGGGTTTCAGTTGGTTCAATCTACAATTACTTTCCGGACAAGTCAACGATGATCCAATCCATCATCGATGATTTCTGGTTGACTGCAACCCAAGAAATCACGTTGCGAACTACTTCATCATACAATTTTTTGGATGTCTTTCAGCAAACTTTTGAGCAGTTTCACCGTTATCTAGCCGGCTTTGATTCAGATTGGTTACGACAGGTTACGTTTTTAAATGAGAAAAACCTACCTAATCGTGAGTCGGATCATTTCACTCAATTGAGTGATCACTTTAGAAGAGCCCTTACGTCCGATAATTCGATATCGGATACCCTTTGGACATCAGACTTCTCACGAGATGAATTTATCTTGTTTGTGTATGAAAACATGATCATGATGTTGTTAAGAGAGTTGGATGACTGTTCGTATTTTGTGAAGTTGTGTGCGAGAATACTCTATAAATAAAAAATAGGCACATTAAGTGCCTATAATTTCATAAATTTTTCAACATCCAAGACAAATATCGTGGCTCCGCCGACCTGCACTTCGATTGGGAATGACGCATACCGACCGATATCATAGGAAGCAGTTGAAGGAACGATCTCGGTCCGTCGTTTACTTTCTTCACCGATCAGTGCGATACATTTTTCTACCAGATCATCTTCCGTACCGATGATCAGCGTTGTATTACCTGCGCGTAGAAATCCGCCGGTGGTGGCTAAACGGGTTACTTGAAAATTCTCTTTTGTCAGGGCATTGGATACACTTGAACTATCATCATTCGATACAATGGCCAGAATTAGTTTCATGATATTTCCTCCTCGATTGTAGGTATATTATACCACATTTCGGAGTTGGGTGAAATTTCATACCAATGAAATTAGTTACACATTCATTAAATACAAAACTGCAAACGTTGGACGTGCAGTTTTCTTATGTTGATGATAACTTTATACGTTGAAGCGGAAATTCATGACATCACCGTCTTGAACGAGATATTCTTTTCCTTCGGAACGCATTTTTCCATGATCTTTAACTGCTTGTTCGCTCCCTAATCCGATGAAATCGATATACGAATAGGTTTCTGCCCGAATGAATCCTTTTTGGAAATCCGTATGGATGACCCCGGCACATTCAGGTGCTTTCATACCTCGTTTAAAGGTCCAAGCGCGTACTTCGTCAGTTCCTGCAGTTAGATAGGTACACAGTCCTAAGAGATGATAGGTGGCTTTTATAATGCTGTCGAGACCGCTTTCATGAATACCGAGATCATTCATGAACTCTTTCTTGTCTGCCGGTTCCAGCATCGCCAATTCTTCTTCGATCTTAGCGCTGATTGCGATCACATCATTATGTTCGGACTCAGCGAATTTCTTTACAATTTGATAATAGTGATTATCTTCCGGATGCGAAATGTCTTCTTCACTCATGTTGGCAACATAGATAACCGGTTTTCCGCTTAAGAAATTAAACCCTTTGATTAGAATGGTTTCTTCTTTATCCAGTTCCACACTGCGGGCGGAACGACCTGCCATCAGTGCAGTATAGATCTTTTTCAACACTAGATATTCAGCATCAGCCTCTTTGCCTTTGGTCAGTGCTTTACGTTCGACTTTAGCGATCCGATTTTCAATTGTTTGAAGATCGGCCAGTACTAGTTCCAAATTGATGATTTCGATATCACGCAGCGGATCGACACTGTCTTCGACATGAATGATGGTTGAATCATCAAAACACCTAACAACATGGACAATCGCATCAGTCTCACGAATATGCGAAAGGAACTGGTTGCCCAATCCTTCCCCTTTACTTGCGCCTTTTACCAGCCCGGCGATATCGGTGAATTCGATCGTCGTATGGATGGTTTTCTTCGGTTTGAATATTTCGCTCAAACGATCGACACGAATATCCGGTACTTCAACGACCCCGACATTGGGTTGAATCGTCGCGAACGGATAATTGGCTGCTTCTACTTGCGATTGGGTAATCGCGTTAAATAACGTTGATTTGCCTACATTAGGCATACCTACGATTCCTGCGGTTAATGACATAGAAAAGCTCCTTTCAAATGCAACGTTTTAAGTTTACTCGATTTAATCGATTCCCGCAAGAAGACTACGTAGTCGGATTGGCACGGGTGACCACTTTCTTTAGTTTTTTCTCGAATTCACTACGATCAAACATAATACTGGCACCGCAACCCTGACATTTGATTTTAATGTCAGCTCCCATACGAATGATCTTCCACTGGGTAGACTTATGACAAGGATGTTCTTTCTTCATCTCTACTATATCGTTTAAATCGTATTCCATGGTTATTCCTCTTTCATTTCATGAGCCCGATAGGCTTCAACTGTGTTTTGAAGCAACATAGCGATTGTAAGAGGACCGACGCCTTTCGGTACCGGAGTGATCGCTTCAACGATTCCGTTGAGTTCTTCAAAATCAGCATCACCTACCAAACGTCCATCATCGGTACGGTTGATTCCGACATCAATAACGATACTGTTTGTATTCACAAAGGCTTTATTCAAGAATTTTGCTTTACCGATGGCAACAACGATGATATCGGCATTACGTGTCACGTGCGGAAGATTCTTGGTCTTGGAATGACAGATGGTTACCGTCGCATTACGATTGACCAGTAACTGAGCCACCGGACGTCCAACCAGATTACTGCGTCCGATCACAGCGATATTCTTACCGGTGATCTCGATTCCGTAATAATCCAACAGATAGATGATGCCTTTCGGTGTACAAGGGATAAACCCACGGATGTTCATGTGGAGTTTTCCTACATTGGAAGGTGTCAAACCATCCACATCTTTCTCAGGGCTGACCGCATTGACGATCGCCTGTGAATCAAGCGGTGTCGGTAATGGTAATTGGATCAGTATCCCGTCGACTTTCGGATCTGCATTGAGCTTTTCGATGATCTTGATCAAATCGTTTTGCGGAATCGTACGTTCAAAATGAAGAACCTGTGATTTGATTCCAACGCGGGCACATGCTTTTTCTTTACCTCCCACATAACTGAGAGAAGCCGGGTTTTCACCGACCATGATTACCACCAGTTGTGGAATACGACGATGCATCGTCTCTAGTTTGGCAATATCGATCTTCAATACTTCCTCAACACTCTTGGCAACCGTTGTTCCTTCTAGTACTCTCGTCATCATAGATTCTCCTTTTTACTCTCATACATCAGAGTTACAGGCCCGTCATTAACGGCCGTGATTTTCATATCTGCCTGAAAGATTCCGGTTTGTATGGGAACCAGCAATTTCAGTTTGTGATTAAAATACTCATATAGACTCTTTGCGATGTCTGCTTGTGCCGCCATATCGAAGGAAGGTCGATTTCCTTTTCGCGTGTCTCCATATAACGTGAACTGTGAAATCGAAAGAATACTTCCTCCGACATCACGAATGCTTTTATTCATTTTACCGAAATCATCTTCGAAGACTCGTGCATTGGCAATTTTCAGTGCCAGCTTGTCACAGTCTGTTTCAGTATCATCGATATGCAATCCAACAAAGGCGACTAGCCCTTGTCCAATCCTACCGACTTCTCTGTTTTCAACAACGCAGACAGCTTCACTGACACGTTGAATTAGGATACGCATCGAAATCACCTCTTTATCATTTTACTATTTTTTGTTCAGTGATAGAATAGGGTAGAGGTGATTTGATGAAACAACCACTGGCTTTCCGCATCAGACCGACCCGTTTGGACGAAATAATCGGTCAAACACACCTAGTTGGTGAGGGAGCTTTGCTTAGAAGATGCTTAGAAGAGAAAAGACTGTTCTCGATGATCTTCTTTGGACCTCCCGGTACCGGTAAGACAACGGTTGCTTCGGTGATGGCCAACGAACTGGAATTACCACTCAGAAAATTCAACGCTGTGACTGGAAATAAGAAAGAATTGGATGGTATTTTCGCTGAAGCGCGACTCAGTGGTTCCCTTGTGGTCATTGTGGATGAAGTTCATCGGTTAAACAAAGACAAACAGGATTTGCTTCTTCCGCACATCGAAGATGGTTCTATTATTATGATCGGCGCAACAACATCCAATCCTTATTTTTCGATTAATCCCGCTGTTCGTTCACGATGTATGTTGCTTGAGTTCAAACGCATCGATGATGACGACATGATTCATGCGATCGATCGTGCGCTTAAACATCCAGAAGGTGCTCTCACTAGTATCACATTGAGTGATGAAGCTAAACAATTGATCGTTAAATTGAGTAACGGAGATATTCGTTATGCCTATAATCTAGTAGAGATTTTATCGATTGCTTTACCGAACAGTGCTATTACGCGTGAATCTGTCTTTCAATATACAAAAACAGCGAATATGGCCATGGATCATGATGACGACAACCATTACGATGCTCTCAGCGGATTTCAAAAAGCAATTCGCGGCAGCGATGTTGATGCTTCTCTCTATTATCTGGCTAGATTGATTCAAGCGGAGGATATGGATTCGATTGAACGTCGTCTGCTGGTTATCGCTTATGAAGATATCGGCTTAGCTAATCCGGCTGCAGTCGGTCGTACGATCAATGCGATCGATGCCGCTAAACGGGTTGGTTTTCCAGAAGCTTCCATTCCACTTGGGGTAGCTGTTGTTGACTTGGCTCTTTCACCTAAATCGAAGAGTGGGTGTTTAGCGATTCATTCGGCGATCGAAGAAGTAAATGAACGTGCTTTAACTGTTCCTGACTATCTGCGTTTGACACCGGTAGGAATGAAAAATGAGGATAAATATCCCTATGATCGTCCGGATCTATGGCACAAGATCCAATATCTTCCTGAAGCAATCAAGGACATTCATTTTTATACCCCCACGCTTACCAGTACTTATGAAAAGACGTTGGCTTCCAATCTATCCGAGCTCAGAAAAACAAAAAGAAGTAAAGAGATCGCTTTACTAAAAAAATAATATTATTTTGGTGTAATTCAGTAAATTAGACTCAACTTTACGATGTCTAAGTGCTTATATAGTGACTTGATAAAAGGGATATCCTCGATTTCATTTAATTCTTACTACGGCTTACAAACGACTGAATAATCCTACTACTTTTTTACGTCTTGAAAGTTTTTCCTCATCTTATTTACCCCACGTATGAATTTAAATTCGTAATTAGCGAACATCGTCTTTTCCTTCTTTATTATATTGTCCAACGATGTACAAAGTGTCGCAGGTTTCATAATTGCATAATAATCAATTGACTTCACAATAAGTCTGTACTAAGAGTACAGCTTTTTTTAATGAGAAGCAGGGGTATTATCACAGTAATAATTATCATCAAATGGCATAGTTAGAAAGCAAGGAAGACTCGAAATATTGTAGAATTCTTAATTTTCTATTCACCGACTCAATAGATACTTACAACTAGACGATATTCAAAAGTTAAAGAAAATGCCCCATAGATGAGTCTTGGATTGACTCTGCCTAAGGGGCATTGGTCTTAGTAACTATTATCTAAGCTGTTTCAGTTATCCATAAAGTAGTTAAGACTCATCTTTTTTAATCAGCAAGAGTCCGATTCTTCAAGAATTGTCGTATACGCATTGTTTGCAATTCCTACAACCTGAATTGAATTATTGATCCTAAAATTCTGCTGTAACTGCACATTGTCCATAGATGCTTGTTACGATATCGACTTAATCTAATGTCTCCACCTAGTAAATGATTATTGTAGTATCACTTTAAACCGGTAGTAGTATCACTTTAATCCAGTAGTAACGCTTTTGTGTTCCATCTGCTGATGTAACTCTCAACCATATTCTACTGTCGCCTGTCAAGGTTGTAACTAATATCATCCCCCCTGACGTATAGGTTTCCGTATAAGCCTCATCATTAATTGGGCGTATTTCAGTACCGATAACAAATTTAACTTCTGAGTTTGGATTCTCTTTTATTAATAGTAATGATGGATCGACTGCTGATAACGAATCGATTGTTACCTCCAGATATGAACTACTATTAATACTATTGCGACCTATCCAGTCTTCATTGGACAAAATATCTTCTCCTGCAAGTGTTCCTCCCGAAAGTTGCGCATTACTGCTTAGATTCGCTTCGGGTACTACAACGTTAATTGTAGTTCCTGCATTGTAGCCAGTTTTAGCTGCATATCTTACATCGTAAGTTCCTGCTGCCAAGTTGTTGATTGATGTATTCGTTACTTTTGTGTATGAACCGGCTCCTTGTAACTTGTATTCCATAGCGGTTGTCGTCCCTGTGATCGCGCCATCGGTTCCATTAAGGGTTGATGGAGCAACGATTGCTAATCCTGTTGGTGCCGCTTGATTTTCATTTACCCCATAAGTTTCTGTATGAGTTATTGTAGAACCAGCCCCGGCTAAACAATCATCCTGATTGTAGAAATAGAATTCAAGAACGGAATACATTTCTCCTCCGGTATATGTATACGTTAAGGTTAATTGACCTCCACCTAAGGAATAATTAGCTGGATTTGCATAAAGTGTTACACCGGCCGGATTTGCCTCGTTAAATACTTTTAAAGAGTAAAGATCAGTTGGACTTGAGTGACCAAAGTTGTAGCTAGTAACCACAAATGTAGCAGATTGAATTCTGTTTCCACCCATTGTTCCTATTCTAATCGTATTAGGACCTAGTGTGATCACATTGTTAGGAGCACTAATTGATCCTACTGCGTTAATGAAAGTAATATTATAGTTTCCTGTGACATTTTGGCCACCATTTGAAATCGTTCCACTAGGTATGATTGCAATATTTGTACCTACAGTAGTGACTTCAAAGTTTTGTGTCCATGATCCGGTCTGACCATTTACCAAGGTTCCGCTCGTCAAGGTTGGTTGACCGATTGAACTTGTGGTACCATCAGATGTCTTACTGTCAGAAACCGCTGTTATTGTAATTGGACGAAGGTTAACAAGTAAGGTTCCCTTTACGTATGTGATGGCATAATTACTCGTCACATCCGTTACTCCATAGCGAACGATAACAGCATTACTCGATATGTTATCGCTGATCCCAGCATTTAATTGAGATCCGCTTGTTGTTACGGAAAGAGTCTCATTGGAAGCCAAAGGTGTCGATCCGCTCAGTGTACTTACAGCGTTTGTAAGTGCTATGCCGTTATACGTTTTACTGCCAGAGCCAGCAGTTATTGTAATTGGACGCTGGGTAACGGTCAACGTTCCCGGTGTGTATGTAATTATGTAGTTGCTTGTAACAATATCTTCACCGCGCATGATAATCGCACCACTAGGTGTATTTGCACTCGATCCTGCATTTTTCTGAGATTCGGTGGTTGTGACTGTGACCAGTTCATCACCTGATGCCATTAACGTGCCAGCACCGAGCATACTTGTGTGATCCACAAGGATTGTCCCATCATACACTTTTGTTGCATTAGATCCAATAATGGTAATAGGTAATTGATTGATTGTTAATGTTCCCTGAATAGTCATAATCTCATAATTCGTGGTTACTTCCGAAGCACCTGCCATAATCTTAATATTGCTGAACGAAGTATTATACAAGCCTGCGCTTGTACCGGTAGCTCCTACATTTGCACTTAGCACCTGAGATGCTGCTACTGTTCCTTCTGTTAAAGTCCAGCCGTTCACACTCTTTGAAGCACCGTTGTACGTAACTGTGCTGCTATTTGCTGTGATCATTATTGAACGTTTAGTAACAGTAAGGGTACCCGTTGCATATGTAATTGCATAATTATCAGTAACAATCTCTTCGCCTCGCATAATAACTGCACCGCTTGGTGTGTTTGCACTGGATCCTGCGTTTTTCTGGAAGCCGGTTGTTGTTACAGTAACCAGATCATCACCCAATCGCAATGATAGCAATGAACCACTGTTATCCAACTCACTATTGTAAATCGTCAGCGTTGTTCCATCATATACTTTAGAAGCGGATGCTGACAAAATGGTAATTGGCCTTGGAACTATTGTCAGATTTCCTGTTTGATAAATAATGTGATAATTACTTGATGTTAAGCCACTTACCGTGATTAGGTAGTTACCAACTTCTTCTCCGGCAGCACGACTTAGTGAAAGACTTCCATTAAGATTTGAAGCTGTTTCACCAGAGGCAAAGCCTGAATATGCTGCAGATAAGGAAGGATCGGCGTCACCATAATACTTGTTTTTATCTGTAGCAGTTATGGTAAGATCTCTTAACGTTATGTTCGCTGATGTTCCGGCTGTAGTATTCAACAGATTGTAGTTGCCCGCATCGGTTCCGCTGATGGCGATTCCGCTCACGCTCACTGTCTTACCTGTGCCTACGTTCTTGTCCGAAAAGCTTGCACTTGTATAACTGAGATTCAACATGTCTTCACTCACCATATCGCTGCTAAGCGCTACGGTCGCAGCCATTGTTCCATCATAAACTCTGTCAATACCCATGGCTATTACGGTAAGATCTCTCGCCGTTATGTTCGCTGTGGTATTGGTTGTGGTATTCAACAGATTGTAGTTGCCCGCATCGGTTCCGCTGATGGCGATTCCGCTCACGCTCACTGTCTTACCTGTACCTACGTTCTTGTCTGAAAAGCTTGCACTTGTATAACTGAGATTCAACATATCTTCACTCACCATATCGCTGTTAAGCGTTACAGTTGCGGAAGTTGTTCCATTATAGACTTTATTAACACCTGCAGCTGTTACGGTAAGATCTCTTGCCGTTATGTTCGCTGTGGTATTGGTTGTGGTATTCAACAGATTGTAGTTGCCCGCATCGGTTCCGCTGATGGCGATTCCGCTCACGCTCACTGTCTTATCTGTGCCTACGTTCTTGTCC
>JBBRCP010000020.1:0-24084 GCA_038204785.1 Erysipelotrichales bacterium | reverse complement strand
AGCTTACCGTATCTCATTGGAAGACAAAGAAAAAAAGGAGGCTAAATAATCATGGAAAAACTATTTGCCTTATTCATGACAGCCTTTTTGATCAATAACGTTGTGTTAACTAAGTTTCTTGGTATCTGCCCGTTATTGGGTGTATCTAAGAACCGTAGTTCGGCTTTGGGTATGGGAGCTGCAGTAATCTTTACAATCGTCGGTTCATCTATTTTCACATATGGTCTCTACTATGGTATTTTGAAACCATTGCATCTTGAATACATGAATTTGATTACCTTTATCTTGGTAATCGCCGGGTTTGTTCAGTTTGTCGAAATGTTTATGAAAAAATATTCAACTGTATTGTATAAAGCTTTGGGAATTTATCTTCCGCTAATCACAACGAATTGCGTGGTGCTTTATGTAGCCCTGCAAAACATTACCGACAAGTTGAATTTTGTTGAGATGTTGGTGTATTCAGTGGCTGTTCCGGCAGGATTCGCCCTAGTATTGTATATCTTCTCTACGATTCGCGAACGTCTTGAAATTTCAACCACACCTAAACCATTTATCGGTAATCCGATCGTTCTGATCGTTGCCGCACTCTGTGCTTTGGCCTTCAGTGGTCTTGCAGGATTGGTTTAAAATGGAAGCAGTTCTGTATTTAGCGATTTTAGGGGGTGTTTACGGACTCCTCTATTATCTGAATCATAAAACACCGGTACCAGCCGGATGTGAAGACCTAAAAGCTGATTGTGATGGATGTAATATCCATTCTTGCGGCAATCATCCGACGAAGCAGGAATATAAGGAGGAGTTAAAATGATCAACGCGATACTAATGATGCTGGTTCTGGGTACCTTTTTGGGATTATTATTGGGGATTGCCGGTATTTACTTTACGGTCGAAGTCGATGATCGTGTTGAAGTAGTGACGACCATGTTGCCCGGATACAATTGCGGAGCCTGTGGCTATGCGGGATGTAATGGGTTAGCTACGGCACTTGTTAACGGAGAAGCACAGAGTCCGACTCAATGTAAACCTTCCAAACAAGAACAACGGGATCGAATCACTTCATTCTTAAGTTCAGGTGTCGACCCGATGGCTGAACCTGTCCACGCACACAGCCATTCATAAAACGTAAGAACGCCGAAGTTGGCGTTTTTTTTATGGCAATTTTAAGGGAAATGGTACGTAATGCCATATTAGATTAGGGAGGTGAATATATGAAATCCATCGTGTTATCCATTGGTCTCTATATCACCGCTTTGGCTGTATCGTTGGGTATATTGTATTATATCGAGTTTGAACAAGTTCGCTCTTCCACGGATTCAGCATTAAAGAGATCACTTGAAGAAACAATGGAACAGATTAAAAAAGTGGATGTTGATCAACGTAAAGATGCAGTAATGGTCATATTTAATCCGATTGTAAGTCCGAACCTTAAAAAAGGATATGATTATACAATCGATTTCAGTGGATTCAATGCTGATCCATTAGCGATTCGAATACAGATAAGTTATGTTCAAAACAAAGGAATATTCGATATTCACTATCATTTGGATGAAACAATGATCGAGGTAGAACCATGATAAAATCTAAAAAAAATAAAGTCTTATTATTGATCTTGTTAGTGCTTGTTTTGGATGTCCTCTTGGTCACTGTGATCATCAGTTCCAAACTCAAAATGACAGACATATGGGTTGCGAAACGAGAACTGGCAGCGCGCACCAAAATAACCGAAAGTGATCTGGAAATTAAGCGAATACCCAAGACAATGGTCAATAATTTGATTATTACCGATAAAAAAGATATTCTCGGAAAATTGGTGATTCTTCAAGGAAGAATTCCTAGCGGCAGTCTGATCTATCGCACAATGATTGAAACAGCGGAATCGGCGGGGGACTATCCAAGCCTTCAATTACAGACAAACCAATCGGTTTTCAGTCTACCGGCGGATCTTACGATGACAGCCGGAAATTCGATTATGAGCGGTCAACGAATTGATTTATATGTGACACTGAATGATTCAAATCGGAAACCGATTGTCGATCTATTGTTTTCGAAAGTACGGGTTTTGAGTGTCAAAGACAAGTCTGGGAATGAGATCACGAAAGTGACTTCCGGTAAATCACCTGCATTAGTTCTTTTAGCGGTGGACACTCAAACAGTAGCCGTACTTACTAAAGCAGTGAAAATAGGAAAAATATCATTGATTGCCTCACTTCAAGATTACTCAACCGACATCGAATGTATATTAAACACCGAATCGTCATTATGGGGATATTTATATGATGAATGAGTTTGATTTCGGATTATTGAAACCTTGGATCGAGGATGAACTTGTTACCGACATCAACTACAATGGACGACAGTGTTGGATCGATCATCTGAAAAAAGGTCGATTTGCTTTAGAACCTTTTTATGGGCATGAATTTATGAACCAATTCTGTTATAAAATGGCAAATTACGTGAATTTACCATTTAACACTTCGTCACCTGTTTTGGAAGCTGAAACGAGTGATTTGCGTATCAGTATGGTTCATCAAAGTGTATGTCGGACAGGTACCAGTATCTCGATACGGAAAACACCGGCAGTATGCCGTTTGGTTGAAAAAGAACTGATCAAACAAAAATACGCTCCAGCTTGGGTATTGAAATTACTGCGTGAAACAGTGGAGTTCAAATGCAATCTACTGGTAAGCGGACTACCCGGTGCAGGTAAAACTGAGTTCATCAAATATTTAATGCAATATATTCCGGCTTCACAACGAGTGATCACGATCGAAGACACATTGGAACTTAGATACGGTGATATTCATCCATCAAAAGACAATGTGATGATGAAAGTACATGAAGGGTTTGATTATCAGAAAGCAATCAAAACCAGCCTGCGTCAACGGCCGGATTGGATATGCGTCTCCGAAGTGCGCGGAGTCGAGGTTGTTTCACTACTACAGAGCGTTTCCACCGGAGCCAGCCTATTGAGCACGATCCATGCTGAAAGTGCTCAGAGCATACCGCAACGTATCCTGCACATGCTTCCGGGGATGGAGTTAACTAATCAAGTGATGAAGTGTTTGATCCATGATACGCTGGATTTCGGTGTCCATCTCGAAATGTATAGTGATGCAACCGGTATTCATCGCTGTATCAGAGAAGTAGTCTACTTTAGTCTTGATGAACAACAAAAACCTAAAACGACGCTCATCTATGAAAAAAATGGTTCCTCGAATGAATTAATACGTCTTCAAGATCTGTTGCCTAAGGGGTGGCATCGATGAAATCATTTACAGTTGTGTTACCGATCAGCGTATTATTATTGCTTATAATTAACCGGAATGCCTTCAGACGAAGTCTCTTGCATCCGTTAGGATGGAAGGAATATAAAAAAAACATCCTTGCTTACGGATTAAAATTCTATCCAATTCAATATTTGATTATCCATTTTGCTTCAGTTATTCTAGTTCTATTAGCATCATTCGTATTTGCACTACCTTTACCCTACATACTGTTTCTTTGTTTCGTTGTAATCATATTTCTGCCGACGACATTGTTGTGGCAGGCTGTCTTTATACGAGAAGAACGTGATTTCTTTATGTTGACCAGTTTTTTGCAACAAACGATTGCTGTTTTTAAATCACATCCCAAAATATACGCAGCCTTATCTGAATGCTTAACATTGACTGACGGTAATTTGAACTTATCCATTACTCAATGGATGAGTGATATTGAAGCTGGTTCTCCGCTTAAAGAAAGCTCATTTACATTTCTAAAAAAAGTACCTCATTTCATTTCGGGTAATCTTGTCAACTTGATGGTATTCGTTGAAGAATACGGTTCAACTGATTATGCTGAGGGACTTGAAATGATTCAGGATGACATCGATGATTGGATCGAAGATACCTATGCGTTTAAGCAACAGCAATTGGAACTGAGAAATCGAATTGTGATCCTGTCTTTGATGGCACTGTTGATTGCTTTTATCAGTAAACAGATGTTGTTTCAAACCCAGATGATGCAACAGATCGAACTGTATCAATTTACGATGTTTCTGTTTCTGTTGAGTTTGATTATTACATTACTGGTCGCGCAAAGAATTTATTGTACTCCTTGGATCGAAAAAGGGGAAGAATTGTGGCACTGACATTATTCAATCTGATATTGATTGGAACGCTGATTTATTTCAATGAAGAGGCAGAAAAATTTCTTACATTGATCATGACTGAACAAGATCTGGAAAGAGGTTTTAGAATCATTGGAAAAGGAGAAATATCTTCTTTTATGAAGAAGCGCTATGCGAAATTTAAACAAGCGAGTTATCTCTTTGTTTTCTGTGGATTATTACCTAATCCACTCACTTGTGAAGTTACGATAGCTCTCTTGTGCTTCATCGTCTATAAATATCCGTATTGGCAATTGAAAATGGCGATGAGTAAACAAACATCGCTGGTCAGATATCAATTTCCAATCTATCTACGGCAATTACAAGTGCTTTTACAAAACAATACGGTGGTGTTTGCGATCGAACAGTCGATTGATCATTCACCCTTAGTATTAAAGGGTGAAATCAGCTATCTTCATCAACAACTGTTGGCTGAACCACATCAATTGAACCACTATCTCAGTTTTCTCGATTACTACGCACTTCCCGAAGTCGGAAGAGCTATGAAACTTTTATATAGATACAATACTGTAGGTCAAGCAGATTCTTATCGGCAGTTCAATCGAATGATACAGTCAACTTCAAAGTGGCTGCGTCAGGAAAGGCAACAACACAAATCAACGAAACTGCTAGTCTATCAGTGGTGGGGTCTGGTTCCGTTATTCAGCGTAACGTTGGTGTTCTTGTCCGTCATGATGAATATATTGCTTACTATGTTCGGAAAGGGGGTGAACGGATGAAAGCATTTTTTGAAGAGTATGGGTTAGTACTAGTCGTAACGGTTATCGCAACGGGTATGATTGTCTTCTCAGAAGGATTTAAAACCACCATGCAGAATACACTGCAGGATCAATGGACTCAAATGACAACGACAAACTAAAATGAAAGCCGGATTCGAGACAGGAATTATCTTCTTCTTCGGAATGTTGTTTCTGGTTATGTCACTAAGTATGACCAATGTAGTACTCATGTATAATCAAGCCAGACTTACACAAGAGAACGCTTTGGCGATTATTGAACATCAAAACCGCTATGACGAAGAGGTCCAAGATCTGATTACGCAAAGTGCACGTTTATGCAACGGATGCACACTAGAAATCACTAATAGTGATCTCTACGAATATCGATATAAGGTTTCTGTAAAGTTCCCAATCCGCCTTCCCTTGTTTGGATTCACCGGAATAGGATCAACTGAAGCCATGACGAGAGTCGTCCACTAGTGCAGCCCAGCTGCACTTTTGAAGTGATAAGACTGTATATAGAAGCATTTGTAGTGTAGAATAGTAGAAGAATACGGAGGAATAAAAATGCTACTTACCATTGATGTCGGTAATTCAAATATCGTTGTTGCGGTTTATGATAATCAAAAGCAGCGTGTTTTTCAACAACGGTTTGTTACCGAAAAAGAGAACGTTTCTGAGTATTATCATACATGGGTGCGAAATGATCTACTACCACTCAGTAAAAAAGTTGAACTGACAGCCTATTGTATCGGGTCTGTCGTTCCGGCGATCACAAAAGATATAATCGAAATCATAGAGTCTGAGTTAAAAATAGAAGGCTTGAACATCAACACAAAAACAGTGCCTGATTTTGTTGTTAATTTGATAGATCCTACTGAACTTGGAGCTGATTTCATAGCTACAAGTGTCGGAGCGATGGCTAAATACCCATTACCGATTATATTAGCTGATCTAGGTTCTGCAACCAAGATCAGTATTCTGGATAGTCAGGGTGAGTTTAAAGGGGGTATCATCAGTCCCGGTATTGGAATTTCCAGCGAAGCATTGACACGTTTCATTCCGCAACTTCCTGCAATTAAAATCGAAGTTCCGGCAAAAGTGATTGGAAATGATACAATAACTTCGATGCAGTCCGGTTTATTGTATGGAGCCATTGCGATGGTCGAAGGATTGGCTATGAAGATAGAAGCAGAGATCGGTATGCAGGCAACTAAGGTTGTAACCGGTGGCTATGCGGCTGAATTGTATCATGCAATGAAAGATTTCATCTATGATGATTTCATTTTGAATGAAGGATTATATGAAATATATGCTTCCCATGTGGATTCTTCGTACAAAAAAGGATGACATTGTTTTTGTTTCCTTAAAACCTTTACAAATGGCCACAAATAAGATAGAATAAACCTTGCTCAGTCAGAGCAATATGGCGGTCGTGGCGAAGTTGGTTAACGCACCGGATTGTGGCTCCGGCATTTCGCGGGTTCGAGCCCCGTCGATCGCCCCATTATAAAAAACAGGACCATTGTGGTTCTTTTTTTATATTATAATAGAGGTAATAATTAAGAAGTGAGGATAACAATGAAAATCGAAATCAAAAAGGTAAGTTTAGAAGACTCAATGGAAATGGCTGAATTTCTAAGAAGATTCAAAGAAGAAGAAAATGGTTTTTACCGACCTGCCAATGAAGAAGAGTTAAATAATCAGGATAGTTTTAAACAATGGTTAGTTCGAAAAATGGATGAATCAGCAGGTATAAATCTTACTCTTGGTCATGTTCAACAAACACTTTACTGGATTTTTTGTGATCACGAACTGGCAGGTATCGGTAAAGTTCGGCCTTTTTTGAACTCACAACTACTCATCAACGGTGGTAACATCGGTTATTCAGTTATTTCTGAATATAGGTCGAAAGGAGTTATGAGTGAGGCATTGCGCTTATTGCTCAGAGAACTTTTAGTTGTATATGGTGTTCAGAAAGTACTAATCACCGTTCAAGAAGACAACATTGCATCACGTAGAGTCGTTGAAAAGAATGGTTTTATACTTAAGAAGATCGAAAATGGTAAATGCTATTACTGGGTAGAACTTAGTAAAAATATAGTCGATAAATAAAAAGAAATGAGGAATAGGCAATGAAAAAAGAATGGCGTAAACATGAAAAAGAGTTTTATCTTCCTAAAGTTAGACCAAGCGTGATTATTGTTCCGGAATTTTCTTTTTTTACAATCAAAGGTCAAGGTAAGCCAAATTCTGATGAATTTGCTGAAGCAATTGCAGTACTTTACTCATTGTCTTATGCAGTGAAAATGCCACCTAAAAAAGGAGTTACACCGAATGGATATGAGGAATACACAGTATATCCACTCGAAGGTTTGTGGGATCTGAGTGAAGAGGGAAGATTGAAGGAGAAGTTAGATAAAAATGAATTGATCTATACAGTGATGATTCGTCAACCTAATTTTGTGAATGAAGAGTTCGCATTAAAAATCATTGAACAAGTCAAAAAAACAAAACCGCATCCAATGTTAGAGAAAGTTAGGTTTGAGAAAATCACTGACGGAATGTGTATTCAGATCCTTCATATCGGTTCTTTCGATGAAGAACCGGCAAGTTTCGCGCTTATGAATCAGTTTCGAAACGAACAGGGACTTCATCTCAAAACACGGGTACATCGTGAAATTTATCTCTCGGATTCACGAAAAACTCAAGCATCGAAATTAAAAACAGTGCTAAGGATCATGATCGATTAACTGTTTCGTAACAGTAAGTTATAAATGGAAGTGTTATACTGAAAACAAGGAGAATTATAATGGAAATAAAAAAAATAGATGTAACAAATCAAGACGAAATTGCTGAACTGATGGCCCGTTTGAAACGAGAATGGTGGACACCGGTTTCAGCTTGTAATCTCATTCAAAAAACCATTGGTTGGGGTATATATGAAGAGAATAAACCAATCGGTTTTTGTTTGATCAGAGTCATCGAAGAGTATCATATGATCGAAATCAATGCGATCGGTATCGAGAAGAATGGTATGCTGAGTATCGACCAACGCTTAAGCGAAGTGCTTGTCGAAGTACTCCATTTAGCAAAAAATATGAATTTGGCAAATGTTATGTTTGTCATGGGAAGTCATGGATTCTATTGTCATGGTAAACCGATTGAGAATGTCTCTGAGACCATTGCTAAGTTGAGCATCAATAATCGACCGGAATTCAATTGGTTAACCAAGTTGGGATTCACAGCGACTGGAATCTTACCTGAGATCTATGGTATTCATCATCACGGTATCATATTGACACTGACGGTTCGTTGCGAGATGCTGAATTTTTAGAAGTGATGAATAAAGAGAAGTATATAATTCACTAAACCGGACCGATCCGGTTTTAATTTTGTATAGAATGTAATAATTTACACAAGCAAATGATGTTTATTACATTATGTGAAAGAATTGTGAAAAAAGTATTGACATCTATTTTCAATGTTATATAATTCAACTATTAAAAAGGAGAATAGATATGAAACTCGTTAAAACTCTGCTTCTAACACTTGCGGTTTCCCTGAGTCTGGTAGGATGTGCATCTACCGGTACAAAGACCGACAAAATCTTGCGCATAGCGGCTGACAACGATGTCGCCTCATTGGATACCAGCGTAGCTACCGATGGTTTCTCATTTGACGTCATTAAAACATTCACCGAAGGACTTTTGGAATACGATGCAGCCGGAAAGATTCAACCTGGAGCAGCGGCTTCGTATGAAGTATCTACCGATGGTAAGATCTATACATTTAAATTACGTACTGATGCGGTATGGTCAAACGGCGATAAAGTTACTGCCAATGACTTCGTATTCAGCTGGCGTCGTTTGGTCGATCCGGCCAAAGCCAATGAATATGCCTACATGGCAGGTGCGATTAAGATTGCTAATGCCGATAAGATTATGGCTAGCGAACTTACAACCGATAAATTGGGTGTTGTCGCAAAAGATGATTCTACGTTAGTTGTTACTCTAGAAGAAAGTGTACCTTACTTCTTACAGTTGATGACTTTCCCGGTTTTCCACCCGCTGAATGAAAAATTCGTTACGGCGCAAGGCGCAAATTATGCGACTAGCCCGGCAACATTGATTTCCAACGGACCATTCGTTTTAACCGAATGGACACAAGGAACACTGATTACACTTGCTAAGAATGATAAATACTATGGTAAGAGTAAAATCAAACTTGATGGAATCGAATTCCATATTATTAAAGACTACCAGACCGCTGCACTTGAATTCGAAAAGGGCACCTTGGATGTTGTGAAATTATCTTCCGATCTAGTTGCTCGTTATAAGACAAATGCTGCATTTACACAAATCAAACTGGGTTACACCTGGTACTTAGATCCAAATTTCACCCTCAAAGAATTGAAAAATGAAAACTTACGCTTAGCCATTGCGACTGGATTTGATAAGGCTCAAATTGCCAATGTCATTCTAGCTGATGGTTCAATGGTTGCTGATTATATTGTACCTGCAGGACTGGCAACAGGACCGGATGGTAAAGATTTCCGTGCTACATCTCCAACCTTCTTGAGCTATGATGTTACAAAAGCGAAAGCCTATTGGGAAAAAGCTAAAACCGAACTGGGTGTTACTACACTTAAGTTAGATCTATTAGTCGATGATGCAGAAGATACAAGCAAAGTTGCGCAGTTCTTACAATCAGAATTGCAAGCGAATCTACCCGGCTTAACAATTACGATTTCGACAACTCCTAAGAAAAACCGTTTAGCTCTGATGAGAGCCGGAACCTTCCAACTAGGTCTTACACGTTGGGGTCCTGACTTCGCTGATCCGTACACTTATCTTGGTGATCTGTTTACAACCGGAACAAGTTATAACTATGGGTTGTTCTCCGATGCTGCCTACGATGCTATCATGAAAACGGTAGCTCCGGGTGGAAATCTGTCAACCAAACCGGCAGAACGTTGGGCAGCATTGAAAGCAGCCGAAAAACTGTTGCTTGAACAAGCAGCTGTTATGCCGGCATGGCAATCAGGTGAAGCCAGACTGATCAATACAAAAGTTAAAGGAATTGAATATCACGTTGTCGGACAAGCATCTTACCGTAATGTAGTCAAAGGATAACGGCAGATATAAGGAAACCTTACCGTCGGTAAGGTTTCCTATTGCTTTTTTGAAGGGAGGCACAAATTATGACCAAATATATAGCCAAGCGTGTTGCCTGGGCGTTAGTCACTCTGTTTGTCATATTGTTTATTCTGTTTCTATTGTTACAGTTCATGCCCGGCAGTCCTTTCAATGATGAAAAACTGACAGTTACGCAAAAGGCGCTGTTATATGCAAAATACGGTTTAGATAAACCATTTTTTATTCGTTTCTGGATTTATTTAAAAAATGTTGTTTTACATGGTGATTTCGGTATTTCATATGCGATCAAGAAAGATGCTTTGGTTGCCGGTATCGTATTGGATCGACTAGGCGTTTCAGTTCGTATCGGATTACAAGCCCTCTTACTGGGTACCGGACTGGGTGTTGTTCTGGGTGTAGTATCCGGATCGAAACGAAATACTTGGATGGATACCGCTGCAACGTTTGCGGCGATCATCGGCGTTAGTATACCTTCCTATGTGTTAGCCCTTTTTATGAGTTATTTTCTTGGTTACAAGTTAAATATATTCAGCATTACTTACAAGATCAATGATCCGTTCTTCTCTTCGTTTCTTCCGACCATTGCATTGTCTTTCTTTGTAATGGCCCAGACAACACGTTTTCTGCGAACTGAATTGATTGAAGTGTTGGGTTCTGAATACATCAAACTCGTTGAAGCCAAAGGTGTTAGCCGATTCAAGGTTATTTATCGTCATGGATTACGTAATGCGTTGATCTCGGTTGTAACGATTCTAGGACCATTAACAGTTAATTTGATGACCGGTTCGCTTGTTGTCGAGAGTGTTTACGGTATCCCCGGAATTGGAAGTTTATTGGTTCAAGCTATACAAGTCAATGATTATAATGTGATCATCATGATTTCGTTCATTTATAGTTTGATGTACATCATCGTTAATTTATTTGTGGATATACTGTACGGTGTGATCGATCCGCGTATCCGCGTAACCAAAGGAGGTTAACATGAGCGAACTTAAAAAAGAACAATTTGAACATGTGATGCTTCAAGATTATGCTCAACAGGAAATGGTTGCGAATGCTGATTCGACAATGTTTAAAGATGCTTGGCGCCGCTTCACTAAGAATCGCGGAGCATTAGTTGGCCTTATTGTCATTTCGATCATCTTGATATTGACCATCATCGGACCGATGATCAGTCCTCATGTATATAATGTCATGGTAAAAACGCATACCAGTTTTCCACCGCGGATACCTTTTTTAGAAAAACTCGGTATCTTCAACGGAATGATCAATGGAAGTAATCCATATCTTATTAAAAAAGCAACGGATGTCTATTATTGGTTTGGAACCGATACATTAGGGCGTGATCTTTGGGATCGTGTCTGGATGGGAACTCGTGTTTCTTTCTATATTGCTGTTGTTGCAGTCGGAATCGATGTTTTTATAGGTATCTCCTATGGATTGATCTCGGGCTATTTTGGCGGTAAAGTCGATTTAGTTATGCAACGCTTTATCGAAATATTATCAGGTATTCCGAATCTTGTCGTCGTAACTTTGTTTGTGTTGGTGTTGAAGCCGGGTATGACATCGATCATACTGGCACTTATGATCACTGGTTGGATATCAATGAGCCGTGTCGTACGATCACAGGTCATGAAGCTGAAAGAACATGAATTCATACTCGCTGCCAGGACATTAGGAGCCTCTTCTTTCTCGATTATATTGAAAGAACTATTACCTAATATCTTGGGACAGATCATTGTTATGACGATGTTTTCAATTCCGAATGCGATCTTCTATGAATCGTTTTTATCCTTTGTTGGTCTTGGATTGAAACCACCGTTAGCTTCACTGGGTGTTTTGATCAGTGATGGTTATCGTTCCATGATCACAAACCCGTATATGGTCATATTCCCGGTTATTGTGCTTTCCTGTCTGATGTTGAGTTTCAACTTGATCGCAGATGGATTACGGGACGCATTTGATCCGAAGATGAAAGGATTTTAGGTGATTACAATGAAAAGTGAACGAATCCTTGAAGTAAACCATCTTGACCTATCATTTCAGTTATCCGGCGGTATCAATCACGTTATTCGTGATATCAGTTTCTTTTTGAACAAGGGCGAAACACTGGCGATTGTCGGTGAATCCGGATCCGGTAAATCAGTCACAACGAAAGCAATTCTCGGTATGATCGATGATAACGGACTCCTTGGTAAAGGTGAGATTTTATTCAGATATAAGAATCATGACAGTAACGAAGAAATTATTGATTTGACTAAAAAAGACAAAGAATTTATGCAAAAGAATATCCGTGGAAGTAAGATCGCTATCATTTTTCAAGATCCGATGACATCCCTAGATCCAACGATGACGGTCGGAAAACAAATTATGGAAAGTATGCTGGAACATAAAAAAGCGGCTTCTAAAAAAGAAGCTTTTGCGAAAACAATCGAATTGTTAGATCTGGTCGGAATAGAATTTCCGCAAAAACGCGTAAAACAATATCCCCATCAGTTATCCGGGGGTATGCGTCAACGAGTCGTAATTGCCATCGCACTGGCATGTGAACCCGATCTTCTGATCGCAGATGAACCAACCACCGCATTAGATGTTACAATTCAGTCGCAAATTTTAGAATTGATCAAAGACTTACAGAAAAAAATTGGTATTTCAATCATTTTTATCACACATGACTTAGGTGTTGTTGCCAATGTTGCAGACCGCGTTGCGGTCATGTATGCCGGTAAGATCGTTGAAGAAGGTCTGGCAGCGGAGATCTACTATGATCCGCGTCATCCATATACGTGGGGACTACTGTCGAGTATTCCTTCCCTTAATGGACAAGATGAAGAAATCGTATCAATTCCCGGCAGTCCTCCGAATCTTGTCAATCCACCGGCCGGAGATGCGTTTGCGTATCGAAGTGCTTATGCGCTAAAGATCGATTTTGAACAACAACCGCCAATGTTTCAAGTCAGTGAGACTCATTTCGCGGCGACTTGGTTGTTGCATCCTTTAGCACCGAAACTTCAGATGCCTGAAGTTCTCGCAAATCGTATTGCCCAGTATAAAAGAAGGGAGGAATCAGAATGAGTCGCGGACAAGTCCTTCTTGAAGTCAAAGACTTAAAACAATTTTTTCGTATTGATCGCAAAACGACGATACGAGCTGTCGATGGTGTCTCTTTTCATATCAATGAAGGGGAAACATTTAGTGTTGTAGGTGAGAGTGGCAGCGGAAAATCTACCTTAGGACGATCCCTCATCCGTATCTATGATGCCAATAGCGGATCGGTCAACTTCATGGGTAAAGATATTTCAGGTAAAATGAACAGTGAAGCCAAAAAATTCCTCCGTAAGAATATGCAGATGATTTTCCAAGATCCGATGGCTTCATTGAATCCTCGTAAAAAAGTCTTAGATACGGTTGCGTTTGGCTTGGATGTCAATCATCTGTATAAAAATACCGAAGAACGCCGTGAGAAAGTACTCAACGTGCTTAAAAGCGTTGGTTTGAGTGAAGATCATCTCAGTCGTTATCCGCATCAGTTTTCAGGCGGACAACGTCAAAGAATCGGTGTTGCCAGAGCGTTGATTCTGGAACCGAAGTTTATTATCGCTGATGAGATCATCAGTGCACTTGATGTATCCATCCAGGCACAGGTCATCAATCTGATGAAACGGCTCCAAAAAGATCACGGTTTGACCTATATGTTTATTGCGCATGATCTATCAATGGTACGTTATCTTTCGGATCGTGTGGCCGTCATGCATCTTGGCCATATCGTAGAAATGGGGACAGTTGACGATATCTATGAGAAGTCAATCCATCCCTATACTAAATCATTATTATCCGCTATTCCTCATCCTGATCCGGATTTCGAACGCAGTCGTCAAAGGCATGTGTATGTGAAGACCGGTGTCAATTATAATATTTCTACGATGCGACAATTAAGTGAATCCCATTCCGTATTGGCTACTGACGCAGAGCTTGTGCTCTGGCAGCAGGGTGACTACTCGTCAACCCTGAAATAACTTTCGTCCTCCTATACGCAAAGTAGGCCACTCAGTAGGCTAAAAAATAAGAAAGCACTCAATGCAGCAGAGTGCTTTCTTTTACGATATCGCCTTTGAAGAAATGATAGATGATAAACAAGATATCATCATTGAGCTGAACTTCATCCAACATTCGATGAGGGGCTGTTTCTACACGTAATAGAAGCTTATCATTATGATTGATTTTTTTATAGGCATTTTCGCTACTGCGGATCGGAATCACTTCATCTTGGGTTCCATGAAGGAAGAGAACCGGAATACTGATCAATTCAACATCGTTTTTTAAGCGCCTCACAACTTCTGAGAAGACCGGATAATAACTGTCAGGTAAAGGATTGGGTTCGCTGTCGATTGAACTGATCGGCTTGATCTTGATCAATTTTCCGGCAGTCCGTTCAGCAACACCGATTACTTTTTTAAATGTTATATAATCAAATGCCGGAGCCAGTAATACAACACGTTCGACTGAATATTTCACTGCCAGCGAGGATGCAATCACACCACCCATCGAAAACCCAATCAGCCATACTTTATGTCCGAAAGCAAGTTGTTCTTTAACAGCTGTGTCAGCTCGTTCGATCCACCGATCCGCATCAGGGACTTCATCGAGTTCTTGATTGAATAATTCAGGAATAATAACTGTGTAACCTAATTTTTCAAAATAATTTTTAAGGGGCGCATATTCGACGGTGCGTCGTTTTCCAAAACCGTGAATAGCGACGATGACTGGCAATTCGGGAATTGATTTTTGTTTTTTGAACCACTCAAATGGATTGATCATAACATTACCTCCCTATTCTTATTAACCCTATTGTAGTCAGTTAACAGTGGAAATGCAACACGCATAAATACGCAAGTTAAACAACTTGCGTCATTGACTGTTTTTCTCTATAATGTAAGTGTTGAAAAGAGGTCGTAGAAATGAATCAAGAAAAAGTAATGGTAGAAATCTCAGCGCGTCACTTACACGTAACTCAGCAGGATCTGGAGATCTTATTCGGAGTCGGTCATCAATTGACACCGAAAAAGAATCTTTCACAACCGGGTCAATATGCCAGTGAAGAAAAAGTAGATTTGGTTGGCTTAAAAAGTACGATCAAAAATGTCAGTATTCTTGGACCGGTTCGTAAAGCAACGCAAGTCGAAGTTTCACTTACCGATGCTCGTACCCTGGGTGTCAATGCCTTGATCAGAGAGTCGGGCCTTATTGAAGGTACCTTCGGAATAACTTTAGTCGGACCAGTCGGTAGTATTGTTTTGGAGAAGGGGCTCATCGCGGCAAAACGCCATGTCCATCTCGATCCGAAATCAGCTACTGTCTATGGAGTCCACGACAAACAAGAAGTCAGTGTCAAAGTGGTCAGCGAAAATCGTTCGCTTGTATTCGGAAACGTTGTTATCCGAGTCAATGAAGAATTTCTTCCAACCATGCATATTGATACAGATGAAGCAAACGCAGCCGGTATTGTCGGTTCATCGTTTGGCGAAATCATTGTCGACTAAAAGCCGTTAATCGGCTTTTTTAGTGAAAGGAGCTTGACCGATGAGCTTTTTACCGATTACCCGTGCAGAAATGCTTGAGCGCGGATGGCAAGATGTAGATTTTGTCATCGTCAGCGGAGATGCCTATGTAGATCATCCGTCATTTGGTACTGCCATCATTGCCCGTGTTCTTGAGGCGATGAATTTTACAGTGGCGATTTTACCACAGCCGGATTGGAAAAAACCGGATGATTTCTTGCGCTTTGGGAAACCGAAATTGGCTTTCATGGTGACAGGCGGTAACATCGATTCCATGGTCAACCACTATTCAGTCAATCGTAAACGACGTATCAAAGATAATTATACCGACGATGGTGTAATGGGTAAACGACCTGATCGTGCGACCATTGTTTATTCACAGATGATTCGCCGATTGTTTCCCGATTCGCAATTGATCATTGGGGGTATCGAAGCCTCATTACGACGTTTGGCACACTACGATTATTGGGATGATAAAGTCCGCAATTCGATTTTGATTGACAGTCAAGCCGATCTTTTGGTTTATGGCATGGCTGAAAACACAATAGTTGAAATTGCTGAAGCATTGCGAAGTGGTATGAGTATCTCGGATGTTACTTACATCAGAGGGACGGTTTGGAAAACAAAACATGATAATGTGCCGGAAGAGGCGATCACATTACCGAATTATAATGAAGTAAAGACCGATAAATTGAAATACGCGGAAAGTTTCCGCATCCAATATCGCAATACCGACGCGATCCTAGCGAAACCCTTATTTGAAGACTACGGGGGTTGGAAAGTGATACAGAACCCACCTTCGTTACCGCTCAGCCGCAAAGAAATGGATTGGGTTTACGAACTTCCATATATGCGGACATTCCATCCGAGCTATCACTACATTCCTGCGATCGAAGAAGTTCAGTTCTCATTGATGAGTAATCGCGGTTGTTTTGGCTCGTGTAGTTTTTGTGCATTGACTGCCCATCAAGGAAGAGTGATTACTTCGCGAAGTGAAGAATCACTTGTCAACGAAGGAAAACTATTGACCGAAATGCCAAACTTCAAGGGTTATATTCATGATGTCGGCGGACCGACAGCTAATTTTCATCAACCTAGTTGTCAGAAACAAATCGATAAAGGTGTATGTCTTGATAAAGAGTGTCTTCACCCGAAAGCGTGCAGTAATCTGACGGTTACCCATGTTGAGTATTTATCGGTACTCAGAAAACTAAGAGCTTTACCGAAAGTGAAGAAAGTATTTATCCGTTCAGGCATCCGTTATGATTATCTAATGTATGACAAAGATGAATCTTTTTTTGATGAATTGATTGAACATCATATTTCCGGACAACTTAAAGTAGCTCCGGAACATATTAGTGATAAAGTATTGGATAAGATGGGAAAACCACGCCGTCAACTTTATGAGTCATTTGTTAGAAAATTCGAAGAGAAAAATAAACGGTTCAATAAGAATCAATTTTTGGTTCCTTATCTGATGAGCTCGCATCCGGGAAGTGATCTTAATGCAGCGATCGAACTGGCACAATATCTTAAAAAGATCGGTCATACGCCGCAGCAGGTACAAGATTTCTATCCGACACCGTTTACGGTGAGTACGACAATGTATTATACGGGAATCGATCCATTCACTAAGGAAACGGTATATTCGGCTAAAACAGTCAAAGATAAAGCAATGCAACGGGTATTGATGCAATTTACTTATCCGCAGAATCAACAACTTGTTTTCGAAGCACTTAAAACAGCCAATCGGTTAGATTTGGTTGGATTTGGGAAGGAATGTTTGATCCGTCCGACAAGTTCTGAACACCGTCATAAAGTGCCTTTCGCAAAAACGACACAAATACCGTTGAAACGTCCAAACAAATCAAAGTAATCTATTTGATTTGAAGGGCTTGAGGTTGTAGAATAGAAGTGTCAGGAGGTATATACATGATAATACAAAGTAAACGTGTTTGGATCGCAGGTCAGTTTATCGAAGCACAGTTGGAAATTGAATCAACAAAAATCAAGTCAGTGAAAGAGTACAATCATGGTCCGGTCGATCATGATTTCGGTGAGTTAAGGATTATTCCAGGAATGATCGACGTCCATACGCACGGTGCATTTGGGTTTGATACAAATGACGCTAACGAAGAAGGTTTACGTTTGTTCGCAAAAGGAATCGCTGCAGAGGGAATTACTTCGTTTTTACCGACGACGGTGACACAGAGCGAAGAAGTCTTGACGAAAGCACTTCAAAATGTTGTTAAAGTAGTTGAAGATGGCTATGAGGGTGCCGAGATTCTCGGTGTTCATTTCGAAGGACCTTATCTGAATATGGATTTTAAAGGAGCACAACCTCCGGAATATATTGCAAAAGCCGATGTTGAACAGTTCAAACGTTACCAAGCAGCCGCTAAGGGTATGATCAAATACATGACTGTAGCAACTGAATGTGATGAAAATTTTGATTTGACTCATTATGCGACGCAAAATGGTGTTATTGTTTCAATCGGACATTCAGGTGCTACCTATGCGCAGGCATTACAAGGAATCGCCAATGGTGCAACCAGCATGACGCATGTCTTCAATGGAATGTCAGCATTCAATCACCGTGAACCGGGACTGGTCGGTGCAGCACTTCGATGCCGTGATGTTTATGGTGAAATCATTGCTGACGGTAATCATGTTATTTGGCCGGCCATCAATAATTATATGACTTCAAAAGGAACTGATCATGTGATTATGATCACTGATTCGCTTTGTGCTAAAGGTAACGGTCCGGGAGAATATTCGCTGGGCGGTCATCGAATTGAAATCAAAGCAAACGGCAGTGCTTACCTCTACGGAACTAATAGTTTGGCAGGAAGTACACTCAGATTCAATCGCGGCCTTCAGAATTTAATCGAAAAAGCACAGATTCCGGTCGATGCAGCAATCAATGCCTGTACGCTCAATCCAGCTCGCATGTTGCGGGTAGATGATCGCAAAGGGAAGATCGTTGCAGGTTATGATGCCGATCTGGTTGTTCTGCGTGAGAATTATGATGTCGAACAGACATTCTGTCTTGGAAAAGTAGTAATGTAATAACAAAGCCTGTACTTCAGGCTTTATTTATTTTGCGCTACAGGGTAAAATAGAAGAGGAAACGGGGTTGACTATGAAAGAAATAGATTTAAAAGAGATTGGCCGAAATATCAAGGCAGTCTTTGTGGATGTAGACGGAACAACGTTTCGTCATGATACCTATGAAGTACCGGCTTTGACAATGAAGGCACTTACTGAAATAAAAGCAAGCGGAAGAAAACTGGTTCTACTCAGCAGCCGCACACCACAAGAAGCCATCCATTTGCCTCAGAATTATCTTGATCTGATGGATGCTGTGATTCTATCCGCGGGGTCAATGATCAGGGTCGGTGATGATATTACCGAACTTCATGAAATTGATACGATCGATGTGAAAACAACGATTGAATTCTGTCGGACGAATGGAATCGTGCTTCGATATTGTACCGGATCCACGGGTTATTATGATGGAATCGTCACAGCCGAGAGCGATGATGATTTCTATTATCTTTATCGAATCGTACCGGAACGCAAAGCATGGAACGGTGAATCATGTATCAATCTGTTATTCTATTGTTCGGATGAAATTGTTAATCAATTAGAAAAACAACTAGTAAACTGTCAATTGACACGAATGGTTACTGCCCATGAGATTACACGTATCGGTGTCAATAAGTCGACTGCACTGATTCATCAGTGCGAACGTTGGGGAATCGATCCGCATGACGTTGTCGCATTCGGTGATGGCTACAATGATATTGGAATGCTTACAACAGCCGGCACCTCATTTGCGATGGGTAATTCTTCCGACGATGTTAAACGTTCAGCAAACTATGTTTGTGCACCGATTGATGAGGATGGTTTTTACAAAGCTTGCCGCCAACTCGGTTTGGTTGAATAAGAGCGAAAGGAACCCTTATGAAACACATATTTATAGTCAATCCGACATCCGGACACGGTTTAGCTAAAACTGTCATTCCGATGATCAAAGAGTACTTTGTGAAAAACCCGCAAGACTATGAGATCATTATGACCGAGGGTAAAGGTCATGCCTCTAAAATTGCATCTCACTTTAGTATTAAAGATAATGTTACCCTTTATTCGGTAGGCGGAGACGGTACAGCCTATGAAGTTCTCAATGGGATCAATGATCATGTATGTATGGCCATCATTCCGGCCGGAACCGGTAACGACTATTATCGGAATCTTGAAGTTCCCGAAAAAAATCTAAACAAAATATTGATTGAAACCATTGAAGGTAAAGAAGCACTCGTGGATTACGGAATCGCTAACGACCGACGTTTCATGAACTGTACAACAATGGGATTCGATGCGGATATCAATGTTTTAGCGAATGATATCGGCAGTCGTTTTCCAATCCCGCGCTCGTTGGTCTATTTGGTAAGTACTCTTATTAAACTTGCTCATTTACGAGTCATGGATATCACGATCACTTTACCCAATGAGACGATCCGGATTAAATCACTACTTACAGCAGTTATGAACGGAAAATGGTATGGCGGAGGTTTTCAACCAACGCCAATGTCATCGATTCAAGACGGATATTTTGATTTATGCATCGTCAAAGAAACAAATCTGGCGACTGTCCTCCGACTACTTCCGAAGTATATGAAGGGTACGCATGTCAATGAAAAGATTGTAACATTTGTAAAAGCAGATTCATTCAAACTTCAAACATCAGAACCCGTTAATATGGGATCTGATGGTGAAACTCAAGTTGAGACGGAAATTGTGTTCCGACTGATGAAAGGGGGGCTGACTTTGCGAGTACCGAAAGCCAGTTTGTTGAAAGAGAGAGAACTGTATGAAGTTAGAGAATGAACAGATCTCTGTTGAAATCAGTTTAAAAGGAGCTGAAGTTCTTTCATTGGTAAACAACAAAACCAATCAAGAAATGGTTTGGAACGGTAATGCGGAATATTGGAGCGGTCACAATCCGATTTTGTTTCCGATCATCGGCTCGACCTTCGATAAACAGATCCATATCGAAGACAAGATCTATGTGATGGGAAATCACGGATTCGCTAGATCAAGTATGTTTGTTCAAGTGGAATCGACTTCTGACTCTGTTACACTTCGGTTAAGTGAAAGTGATCAAACATTGGCACAGTATCCCTATGCGTTCGATCTGGATGTTGTCTATTCTCTCCGCGCTGATACGCTTTTGATCAATTATCGAATCACCAACAAGAGTGATAAGAAAATGCCATTCTCATTTGGATTACATCCAGCGTTCAATGTTCCGATGGATCCGAGTAAGAAATATGATGACTATTATCTTAGTTTCCCATGTATTGAATCAACCTTACCTCCGGCAGCGTTAATAGGCGAGAATCCGCAAAAAGTACGATTAATGGAAGAGTTTTTTGAAATCATGCCGACACTGGTCCTTGAATATCCGGCTTCTCCTTATGTGGAACTCACAGACGGAAAACACGGTGTGCGAGTCAGTACGATGGGTTATCGTTGGTTGGCTTTTTGGAAGAAAGCCAACGCTCCCTATCTATGTATAGAACCATGGCACGGACATGGTGATCTGGATGAATTTGAAACAGATTTCGCAAAACGCGAAGGTACATTGATTCTGGATTCGAAGCATAGTTATACGACATCTTATACGATTCAATGTTTTTAAGCAAAAAGAAAGATGAGGAAATCCCATGTTTGAAATTTATGTTTATGAAAATTATGAAGAAGTCAGCCAAAAAGCATTTGAAGTAATGAAAAAAATAGTGAGTGAAAAACCAAATGCTGTTTTAGGACTTGCGACCGGATCCAGTCCAGTCGGTTTATACAAAAAAATGGTTGAAGACCATCAGAAGAATGGAACCAGCTATGCCGATATCGTCAGTTATAACCTTGACGAGTATATCGGATTACCGGTCACACATTCACAAAGTTATTCGACCTTTATGCATGAGAATCTGTTTGACGCTATTGATATTAAAAAAGACAATATCCATCTGCCGAGTGGCGTTTCTTCGAATCTTGAAAAACATGCGGCCGCCTATGAAGAAGAACTGGAAATGAATCCGCAAGATATCCAAGTATTGGGTGTCGGATCCAATGGCCATATCGGTTTCAATGAACCGGGATCCTCATTTGATTCAGTGACTCATGTTGTTACCTTGAAACACCAAACTCGATTAGATAATGCCCGTTTCTTTGCGACGTTGGAAGAAGTTCCGACACATGCCGTTACCATGGGAATCCAAGATATTATGCGTGCCAAGACCATTCTGATGGTGGCGACATCACTTAAAAAAGCAGATGCTGTTTATGGGATGATCAAAGGCGAGATTACGGAAAATGTACCTGCGAGTATTCTGCAGAAACATCCGCATGTGATTGTCGTTCTCGACAAAGCGGCCGCATCGGAAATTTGACCTCATGATCAAACTGATCATCACGGATTTGGATGGGACACTACTCAATCGTAATAAAGAAATATCACCGTTCAATAAAGAAACGCTGATCGATGCACAAAAGAAGGGTGTAATTTTAGCGCTGGCTTCTGGTCGTGGTGAGCAATCGCTCAGAGAATATGCGGCTGTCTTGCATATGCACGACTTCGGCGGATACCTGATCTGTAATAATGGACAAAAAGTAATCCGTCTTAGTGATGAACATATTTCGTTCAACGGTGAAATCAGTACTACCGATGCCCGCCGAGCTTATCATTTTGCACGTCGTTATGATTTTGAAATGTTTATTGAAGGAAATGACGGAATCAGTGTTTATACACCCAGTAATTTACTTCTGATTCGTTTAATCTACAAATGGATCATAAAAATGATTCCATCTAACCGTTCGCAATCAAGGGGTAACGGATGGATGAATTTTTTCGGTGTTTTTCAGGAACGTCGATGGAATCTAATCAACAGTGCTGAAGAAATCAATGAAGTTTATTTTAAGATTGGCTATGCGCAACGTAAATACCGGTTGGATAAAGCCTCCCAAGCACTTCAGGATACATTGAAAGACAGTTTTGAAATCATGCGTGTTTCCGATATGTGGATTGATATGTCACCGATTGGAGTCACTAAATCTTTAGGTATGCGAAAAGTGATGGAGGAACATGGAATCGACCGCAGTGAAGTGTTGGCCATCGGTGATTCGCAAAACGACATAACAATGATTCGTGATGCGGGAATCGGAGTAGCCATGGGTAATGCGATGAATGAAATCAAATTGATCGCGGATGATGTCACTACCACCAATACAGAGGATGGTGTCGGTAGAGCTGTTTGCAAATATCTTATTTAATCGTGGTCATATTGGATGCAAACTAAAATCTATGTGATATAATTTATCTATTAATAAGGAGAAATAAAAAATGAAAATCGTAAACGAAAAAGAATTTGATGAACTGACAAAACAAGGAGCCGTCTTGGTTGACTTCTATGCTGACTGGTGCGGACCGTGTAAGATGATCCATCCTGTTTTGGAGCAAGTCGAAAAAGAACTTGAAGGTAAACTGACGATTATCAGCGTTAACGTTGATGAACAAGAAAATTTGGCGATGCGTTACAAGGTCATGTCGATCCCGACACTTCTGTTGTTTAAAGACGGAGAAGTCATCGGCCAAACGATGGGTTACCAAGCAAAACCGATGTTAGACAAGTTTGTCAGTAAAGCATTATAAAATAAGAAATAATAAGATCATTAAAAAGAAGCTTCGGCTTCTTTTTTGTTTTACTCTTGTAAACATTTTGTTTAAATAATATTGCATACTGCGCAGAAATATGTATAATAATAGTGTGTTAAAAATTATAACCAAAAGTTTAACAACACTAAACTCAAGGAGGTTACGCATGAATATCGGCCAACGTATCAAACGTCTCAGAATCAAGAATAATCTGACACTCGAAGAACTTGCAAGCCGCTGCGAACTGACGAAAGGATTTCTTTCGCAACTTGAACGTGATCTGACATCACCGTCCATCGCAACACTCAACGATATCGTTGAAGCGCTTGGAATAACACTTTCGCAATTCTTTCAAGAAGAGAAAGATGAAAAGATCGTTTTTACCACGGATGATTTCTTCGTCGATGAGCGTGAGGGTAGCACGATCCATTGGATTGTACCGAATGCGCAGAAGAATGAAATGGAACCGATCTTACTGGAGATCGAACCGGGATTCCAATCGCATGAGATCTCACCGCATGAAGGGGAAGAATTCGGTTATGTGCTGTTAGGCAAGGTTACCCTGATCAATGGGGAAAAAGAATACAGTATCAAGAAAGGTCAAACTTTTTATATTAAAGGGGCCGATTCACACATACTTAGAAATGACACGGCGCTACTGGTAAAAGTACTATGGATCTGCACGCCGCCGATTTTCTAGAAGGGAAACAAATCAATGAGAAAACTGATCGAGTTTAAAAACATCGTCAAGGATTTTGACGGA
>JBBRCP010000019.1:0-25112 GCA_038204785.1 Erysipelotrichales bacterium | reverse complement strand
ATATCCCCTTTATCTTAGGGGGAATCGTAATCACCTTGCAGGTAGCTGTGACAGGCGCGCTGTTTGGCTCCATATTAGGTCTATTATTTGGACTGACCAGCCGTAAAAAAGGAATTGCCGGAAGTGCAGTCAAGGTATTCGTTGACTTCTTCCGCGGAACTCCGATCGTTTTCCAATTGATGTTCTTCCATTATGGTCTGCCACAGATCACCGGTTGGAATCCAACGGTGTTCACAACGGCTGCAATCATCTTCTCACTGAATTCAAGCGCTTATTTAGCTGAGATCTTGCGAGCCGGAATTGAAAGCATCGATAAAGGTCAAATTGAGGCAGCGGTTGCATTAGGTGTCAAGAAATCAGACATCTCACTGCATATCATCATCCCACAAGCGATTCGAAATGTTTTGCCGGCGATTATGAATGAATTTATTACACTGACTAAAGAAACATCTGTCATCTCAATGATCGGTGGAAGTGATCTGGTACGTCGACAATCGATTGTCAGCGGTACCACGTACCATTTCTTCGAACCTTTGATTATTGTCGGTGTTGTCTACTTCCTGCTGAACATCGTGCTTAGTACGGTCGGTAAGCGGATCGAAAGGAAACTGAACTATGATTAAACTCACGGATATCAGTAAGTCCTTCAAAGAAGTAAGCGTTCTGCGGAACGTAAATGTTACCTTTGAAGATCAGAAAACCTATGCGATTATCGGATCGAGCGGTGCCGGTAAAAGTACATTATTGCGATGTATTAATTTATTGGAAACACCGACGACAGGGGAAGTGTTCTATAACGATACAAATTTAATTAAGAATCCCAAAGAGATGAACAGAATTCGTGAAAAGTTAGGAATGGTATTTCAGTCATTCAATCTGTTCGCCCATATGTCGGCATTAAACAATGTGACATTCGCTCTTCGAAAAGTAAAAAAACTAAGTATCGAAGATGCAAATAAGATCGGTATTCACCAACTGACAAAAGTTGGCTTGCAAGATCGACTCAATAACTATCCGCATCAGTTGTCCGGTGGTGAAAAACAACGTGTCGCAATTGCCCGAGCCTTGGCAATGGATCCGGAAGTTATGCTGTTTGATGAACCTACCAGTGCTTTGGATCCGGAAATGACACAAGAAGTCTTAAAGGTTATGAAAAACCTGAACCACACCGGAATGACGATCATTATCGTAACACATGAGATAAAGTTCGCCAAAGAAGTTTCCGATATGATTATCTATATGGATCAGGGAGAAATTGTAGAAGTTACCACCAGTGCTGAATTTTTCAGTCAACCAAAAACAGAACGGGCAAGAGCTTTTCTTGCCAACATGATCTAGAAAGAGGTCCTTAATGAAAAAATTACTCGTACTCGTACTGATTGCCGTTATTCTCGGCGGATGCAGCACAACCAAAAAAGACAAGACCATTACCGTTTTAACTTCATCCGGTTATCCTCCGTATGAAACTGTCGATGCAAATGGAAAATTACAAGGTTTCGATATCGATCTGGGGAATGCGATTGCTGCTCAGATGGGTGTCACGATCGAATGGAAAGACATGGATTTTGATGGAATTATTGCGGCACTTAACAGCAAACAGGCAGATTTTGCAATGGCAGGTATGAATAACGATCCAGCCAGAGCCGTTGATTGGTCAACAGTTTATAAGAAATCGGGTACTTCTCCGTTTTATGTTCTTAGTAAAAAATCAAATAACATGACGACGACTGCCGATATCAAGGGCAAAATTGCCGGTGTTCAGATTGGTACGATTCAGGAAGCTGCACTACAAAAAATTCAAGCTGACTATTCATTGAAACTTGATCCGCGTAAAGACAACGCTTTAATGGTTCAAGAGATCATCGTTGGTCGTATTGATTTCATCCTCATGGAACAAGAAGTAGCCCAAGAATATATCAAGAGTTATCCTGAATTAACGACTTTCCAATTAGTGGATGCTAAAATCGTCATTGCCGATGGTGTTGCTGTTGCTTTCCCACAGAAATCAACAATGGTCAAAGAGGTAAATGCAGCATTGGTGAAACTTCAAGCGGATGGTACAATTGATAAATTGATTGCTAAATGGTTCACTGAATAACCATTCTACGGCAACTGTTCATTCGACAATCGTTATGTTATAATTATATCGGGTGATCCAAATGGCACAAGAATATATCGTTATTAAACACAATGAAGAGCAGATCGGATTGATTGCTCTTACCAAGGAAGTCTTTGAGATGATTGCAAAGATTGCCTGTGAAGAAGATCCGGGACTTGTCGCACTTGAAAGTGGTCCGTTAAAAAAACCAGTTGTGTGCAAGATTCAGGAAAACATGCTTAACGTGCATGTAGAAGTAAAGATTAAATATGGTCAGAACGTTAGCGATGTTTGCGAACGTCTGCAGAAGAAAATCTATCAGTCCATCCAACAGATGACCGATTTAAAATGTAATTTGATTGACATTAAAGTTATCGGATTCGCATTTAGCGCCCAATAGGGCGTTTTTTCTTGCTTACTTGTTTTAAGTAATGAGCAAACATGATAAAATAATGAAGATAACGGAGGATGTTTATGAAACGCCATTTGCAGCGAAGAAAAGCTATGGAATGTATGTATCAACATTTATTGTTGAAAAAAAATATCAAAGAAATTCTGCTCGATAACGGTATTGCCGGATTATCGCCTGAAGAGATTTTTGTGAGCGAAATCGTGCAGGACGCAAATTTGAATAAAAATGTGTATATCTCCGAAATCAACGAGAATTTGAGTGATTGGGAGTTTGTTCGCCTAGGATTCATAGAACAGTCCATTCTTTTGGTGGCACTGAGTGAGTTTCATCTAGGGTATGTGGAACGTGCAATTGTAATCAACGAAGCCGTTGAACTTGCCAAGGAATTCGGTGATGAGGATGCCTATCGACTCATTAATGGAGTTTTAGATCAACTATGACAAATAACATCTGGAGTGTAAGTTCGCTTCTTCAATTCATTAAAATGAAGTTGGATAATGAACCTTACCTTCAGTCTTTGTGGTTGAAAGGGGAGATATCCAATTTCACTGCCCATCGAAGCGGACACTGGTACTTTACGATCAAAGACGAAAGTTCCCGTGTTTCTTGTATTATGTTCAGTACAAATGCATTAAAAGTTGGTTTTATGCCAAAAGAAGGCGATAAGGTACTCCTTAAAGCGAATGTTTCATTATATCCGATTCAAGGTCAATTACAATTATATGTGTTGGCGATCGAACATGACGGTGTCGGTGATTTATATCTAAAGTTTGAACAACTTAAGAAAAAATTATTTGCGGAAGGATTGTTTGATGAAAGCCGGAAGAAAAAAATTCCGATTTATCCCAATCGAATCGCTGTTGTCAGTGGAAAAGAAACTGCTGCTTTGCAAGATATCCTGACGACCTTAAAAAAACGTTGGCCAATTGCGAATGTTGAGTGTTTTTACACCTTTGTACAGGGACAGCAAGCTGCCCCGCAATTGATTGAAATGCTAACCAAAATTGACAATGAAAACTATGATGTGATTCTCTTAGCCAGAGGCGGGGGTTCCATAGAAGATCTGTGGGCCTTCAACGATGAAAAATTAGCACGAACCATCGCTTCGCTTCATACCCCGATCATTACCGGTGTCGGTCACGAGACAGACATAACGATCGTTGATTATGTAAGCGATCTAAGAGCACCCACTCCGACGGCCGCCGCACAAGCAGCGGTACGTGATCAACTCGAAGTTCAAAATGAACTAAGACAGATCAAAAATCGTTTGGAATTGTTGATGAAATCATCACTTACAAGGGCTAGGCTTCGTTATAATCCTTTGGCTTCAGCTTCAATTTTCACAAATCCTGAATTACTGTGGCAAGATGCTGCCGTTGCACTTACTTTTCAAACTCAACGCTTAAGTGCAAGTACTTCGTTTCTTCAAATCAGAAAGAACGAGTTGAACAGAATGGGAGCCAAGCTTCAACAAATCAGTGTTCTTCGATTAAACCAAGCTTCAGCGCGTCATGCTGATAACGGACAAAAACTACGTAATGCGATCCAAGTTACATTAAATAAGAGTCAGTATAAGATGATGAATTCCATCAATCTGCTTCAGGCATATTCACCATTGGCTGTATTACAGCGCGGATATTCGCTAACCTATCAAAATGAACGTATTGTTAAAGGGATCGAAGAAGTTTCTATGGATGAGCCTTTACGTATACGTTTAAACAACGGAATCATTATCAGTCAGCCACTAAAAAAGGAGAAAAACCATGAATGAAAAAGTAACCTTCGAACAAGCGATGAATCGTTTAACAGTCATTATATCAATGTTGGAACGTAATGATTTGTCATTGGATGAATCGATAAAACTATTTGAGGAAGGGTTAACTCTAGTTAAAGAGTGTGACGGTCAACTGCATGGTTTTGAATCAAAAGTTCAAGAGTTGATGGAGCATTACAGTAATACCGCCGAAGGAGAGTAATTATGAAACTGAAACTGGAAGAATATTTGCTTGAGTGCATGGATTCAGTAAACGAATCTCGAGTTAAAGAAGCGATGGAATATTCGCTGTTGGGTAGTGCCAAGCGCATTCGTCCGCTTTTACTTTTAGCCATCATCAAAGATTATGGACTTGATCCGTACATCGGTTTTGACGGAGCAGCAGCACTGGAGATGGTACATACATATTCGTTGATCCATGATGATCTTCCAGCGATGGATAATGATGATTATCGACGGGGTAGATTGACTTGCCACAAGATGTTCGATGAAGCAACAGCTATCTTGGCAGGTGATGCATTACTTACCTTAGCTTTTGAAACGCTGGCTAACGCCAAAATCGATAATTATGATAAAGTGCTGTTGTTTAAATATCTTGCTCAAAACGCGGGTGCTCAAGGCATGATACTAGGTCAGATTATTGATATTGAAAATGAAAACAAAAAAGATGTTGCTCTCGAAGTTTTAACCGAGATGTACAAAAATAAAACCGGTAAATTATTGGCTACTGCCTTGGTCATGGGTGCGATCATTGCGAAACATCATCAAGATATTGAAAAACTACAGAGTATTGGTGAAAAGATTGGATTAGCTTTCCAAATCCAAGATGATATTTTGGATGTTACGAAAACGACTGAAGAACTAGGTAAAACAGCCAATAGTGATCTGGCCAATCACAAAACAACCTATATTTCATTGTTGGGATTGGAAAAGGCTAAAAAAGAAATGATTCGTATCTATAGCGAAGCCCTGGATGAGCTTAATTCACTGTCGATGAAATCAACCGAAGTCCATTCAATTTTTGAACTGTTGATCAATCGTCAGAATTAGGAGGAAGTTATGAATATCGAACAAATTGAAGGACCCGAATTTCTGAAAAAGTGTTCAGTTAAGCAACTGAATCTTTTAGCGACTGACATTCGCTCCTTTTTAATTGACCACGTCTCAAAAACGGGGGGACATCTTTCCAGTAATTTGGGGGTCGTAGAATTGACAATCGCTTTACATACGGTTTTCAATTCCCCGACAGACAAACTTATTTTTGATGTTGGGCATCAAAGTTATGTCCATAAGATTCTAACGGGTCGAGCCAATCGTTTTTCAACTTTAAGACAGTGGGAAGGTCTTTCCGGTTTTCAAAAAATGAGTGAAAGCCAACATGATGTCTGGGAGGCCGGGCATGCTGGAACATCACTTTCAGCTGGATTAGCCATGGCTGTAGCGCGTGATTTAAATAATGAACATTATTCCGTCGTTCCGTTTATTGGGGATGGGTCATTGACCAACGGTATGGCCTATGAAGCCTTGAATCAGATTGGCAGCGAAAAACGAAATTTGATCGTTATCTATAACGATAACAATATGTCGATTTCGCAAAATGTAGGAGCGGTTTCACAGGCTTTTTCGAAAATGCGTTCCAGTTCTCCCTATGCGACTTTCAAGGATGATGTTAAGCAGATTTTAAATACCAGCAGTATCGGTAGTTCTATCTATACAGGTATGAAAATAGTCAAAGATACAGTGAAACGATCGGTTGTTGATTCATCGATTTTCGGTGAACTCGGACTAGAGTACTTAGGACCGGTCGACGGTCATAATATCCGAGCGTTGATCAAAATCTTAAATGTAGCAAAAAAACACCAAGGACCTGTTGTTGTTCATGTAATCACGCAAAAAGGTAAAGGGTATGAACTCTCTGAAAATGATACTGACGGACACTGGCACGGTGTTGGTTCATTTGACCCGGATACCGGGAATAATTTTTCGCAGTTACCGGCCGGTCATTTTTCGTGGTCACAAGTCATTTCCGAGACCCTTGTACGATTAGCGAAAACAAATCCAAAAATAGTAGCGATTACACCGGCAATGACACAGGGCAGTAAATTAGAAAATTTCTTTACTGCATATCCTGATCGTAGCTTTGACTGTGGAATCGCGGAAGAGCATGCGGCAACGTTCGCTGCCGGATTGGCTGTTGCGGGTTATCGTCCGTTTATTTCACTGTACTCGACCTTTCTACAACGTTCTTATGATCAGATCAATCATGATATTACACGGATGGATCTTCCGGTCGTGATAGGAATTGACCGAAGTGGATTAGTTGGAGAAGATGGGCCTACCCATCACGGTATATTTGATGTTGGGATTTTGCGACCATTACCTAATTTGATCATTGCACAACCGAAAGATGCATTTGAAGCCCAGAATCTTCTTTATACAGCCTTTGAGCAAGCCCATCCGTTTGCGTTACGTTATCCGCGCGGAAACGCAATATTCAAAGAAAACACAACATTCACACCCATCGAAATCGGTACTTGGACATCCGATAAACCTATCGAAGAATCCAAACTAGCCGTGATCACTTATGGACCTGATGTTGATAAAGTATCACAAAAAGCCGAAATCAATCATTTAAATATTAGTGTCATTAATGCGCGTTTTATAAAACCATTGGATGTTGATATGTTGCAACGGATCCATGATTTAAAACTACCGGTAATCGTATACGAAACGGATATGTTGGCAGGGGGACTTTCTTCGGCGATTTTGGAATGGTGCTGTGATAATGAATGCATGATTGAAATGACTCGTATCGGTATCAAAGATCACTATGTTCCGCATGGATCTCTTCCGCAATTGCGTAAATATGAAAAAATCGATACTACCAGTCTTTTTAATCGAATTGTTTCGATGATTGGGGAATAATATGAGGCTCGACAAATATCTCAGTGAAAAAAGCTATTTTGTTTCGCGTAACCAAAGCCAAGAAGCCATTGATGAAGGTAAGATTAAAGTAAACGGAAAAACGATGTTGAAAGCCAGTTACGAAGTCATTGAGGAAGATCTAATAGAAATAAGTGAGCCTTCAATCTATGTATCAAGAGCCGGTAAAAAACTAGAAGGAGCGCTTCAACATGCTTCCGTAAACTTACATGGCAAAGTAGTCTTGGATATCGGATCTTCGACGGGTGGTTTTACTCAGTGCTGCTTGTTAAATGGAGCACGTAAAGTCTATGCTGTCGATGTTGGTACCGCTCAACTGCATCCAAGTTTACGTGATGATGTGCGTATCATCAGCATTGAAAATACGAATGCTCGATATTTAACAAAAGATAAAATTACTGATCCAATCGACGTTATTGTGATGGATGTTTCTTTTATTTCAGGTCTATCCATTTTACCTCAGTTAATTCAAGTGTTTGGCATCCCTTTGATGTTGATCGTATTGATCAAGCCACAGTTTGAAGTGGGTGCAAAAAACTTAAATTCAAAAGGAATCGTCACCAATACCCGCGTAATAGAAAAGATGCTAAATGACTATCGTAATAGCGTTGTTGCACTGGGTTGTAAAGTCAAAGATATATTTCCTTCCGACTTAACCGGTAAAGAAGGCAATCAAGAATATTTCATCGTAGTTGAAAAAACCGAATAAAGTGCGGAGGTAGCGAACAATGTTGACATCCATTTATTTAAAAAACTTTGTTTTGATTGAAGAAGCATCTTTATCATTTCATCCTGGATTCAGTGTCTTTACGGGTGAAACAGGGGCTGGTAAATCAATTCTTATTGATGCGATTGGTATTCTCAGTGGCGATCGTCTAACAACCGATGTACTAAAAAAAGATAGCGATCGGCTGATTATTGAAGGTGTTTTTCAGATTGATTCGGAAACTACCCGCACTTTTTTACGTGAATCCGGCTATGATACAGACGACAATATGATGGTCATCACACGTGAATTGAATTCAGGAGGTAAGAGTACCAATCGTTGCAATGGTCGGATTGTTCCGGTTGGATTTCTACGCGATTTGAGTTCAACATTGCTCGATATCCACTCGCAACACGATACACAATATTTGCTTAATACCAAGTATCACCGAAGTTTATTAGATAGTTATGGAAATTATCCAGTCTTATTCGGAAAGGTTAATGAAAAATATTCGTTATTCGATGCTTTGCGTAAAGAGTATCGAGATCAAGTGAGTTCATCGTTTAATCCCGATGATTTGGAATTTTTACAGTTTCAAATCAAGGAAATCGAAGATGCGGCACTTAAACTAAATGAAGACGAAGAGTTAGAAATCCAACAAAAAACAATGATGGCCTATGAGAAAATATCATTAAGAATCAATCATAGTTTGGAATTATTGGATGATGATGAGGGGATCGCAACAAAACTTTTTGATGTACAGAAAAATCTAAGTGCTGTTGAAGAGGACCCTGAAATCATCGAACTGGCACATCAATTTGATGATTTATATTATCAAATTCAAGATAAAACCGAACGATTGAAAGATTATTTTTCGAAGTTGTATTTTGATGAAAACGAGTTAAATAAAATTCAAGAACGACTTTTCAACATCGCTCGTTTAAAACGTAAATACGGTCATTCGATTCAAGCGATATTGGATAAAAAAGCAGAGTTGGATAACCGAATCGATATGATTGAACATCGTACCGAGTATTTGGCCGATTTGGAAGTCAAAATGGCAAAAGCCGAACAGACATTCATTGAAATAGCTCTTACACTTCGAGAAGAACGTAAAAAATCAGCATTAAAACTTGAAAAAGAGATCACCCAACAACTTAAAGAACTATATCTTGAAAACGCCAAATTCAGTGTTGATTTTATAGATGCCGAGGCAAATAAATATGGACTTGATGAGATTGAATTTATGATTTCGATGAATCGCGGAGAAAACCTAAAACCATTGGCTAAAGTAGCAAGCGGTGGTGAGTTATCTCGGCTGATGCTGGGACTTAAAGTCATTTTCACAAAACTTCAGGGTATCGAAACAGTTATTTTCGATGAGATCGATGCCGGTGTATCCGGCCGAGTCGCAACTGCAATCGGTAAAAAAATGCATGATTTGGCGACTACTTCACAGGTATTTGCGGTAACACATCTTGGACAGGTTGCTGCCTGCAGTGATGCTCATTACTTAGTCAATAAACTTCAAACCAGTACAACAACTCATACTGAAATTATTGAATTAGATCGACTAAAACGAATCGAGGCTTTAGCACTCATCGCATCTGGTAATCTGACTCCAGCTACGTTATCGGCGGCAGAAGAACTTTTAAAGGAAAACCAGTTGCTTGTTTCTGACGCGTTATAAAATGGAACGCACTATTTTTCATATCGATCTTAATGCCTTTTTTGCTGAAGCAGAAATTTTATTAAATCCGTCACTGCGAGGTTTACCTATCGCTGTTTCAGGTTCGGGAAGAAGAAGTGTAATTTCAACAGCTTCTTATGAAGCACGAGCCATGGGTGTTCATTCAGCCATGCCAACAAGTGAAGCTTTACGATTGTGTCCAAATTTGGTTTTGATTCCGGGACACTATGAATGGTATGAGCAACTATCGCATCAATTTTTAACCTATGTTGGCGAATATAGTCAACTGATGGAACAAGCGAGTATCGATGAGTGTTACGTGGATATGACAGTTGCCATTCAGAATGAAACTTATCCTCTCGATTTGGCTCTGAGACTTCAAAAGGGGCTACTAGAGCGACATAATTTAAAATGTAGCATTGGTATAGCCTCCAACAAGTTTCTGGCTAAGATGGCTAGCGGAATGAAGAAACCCATGGGTATCACGGTAATCCGACAAGAAGAGATCGCTGTTAAACTATGGCCACTTCATATCGGTGAAATGCATGGTATCGGTAAGAAAACGGCACCATTATTGGAAAAACTAGGGATAATGACAATGGGAGATCTGGCAGAATTCGAGAATATGGATCGACTTAGATCGGTTCTCGGAAACCAATCTATGACTTATCGCAATTTAGCCAACGGAATTGATGATAGTCCAGTTTTGGAGCGTGAAGAAACGAAATCATTCAGTATTTCAACAACCATGAATCAGAACATCGAAGATTATGAAGATATCCGTCAAATTGTGATGAAATTGTCACAGGAGTGTCAAGAGCGCTGTGAAGAGTCAAAAAAAGCCGGCACATTGATCTGTTTAACGGTTCGAACTTATGATTTTAAAACGATCGCTAAAAGTCGCAGAACCGAAAATCCGGTCAGTACCAAAGAAGAAATATTTCAATTAGCTATGTTATTATTTGATGAAGCCGAAATCAATGAACCGATACGTTTACTTGGAATTAGTCTTCAACATCTTAAACTGAAATCGATATCGATCCGACAAACTTCATTGTTTTCAGTCTGATATAGCCATATGAAAGGGGAGTTTAGTATGAATTGGGAGGAAGCTATCCAAGAATATTCACATCATCTGAAATTTGTTGAACGTCGTGCGGATAAAACACTTAACGCTTATCTCTCTGATCTTGCTCATTATAGAAATCATATGAATAGTAGTAAAAATAGATCAATTATGGAAGTAACGCAAGAAGATATCAATGAATACTTGATGGATGAGGGGGAAGCGAAATCAAATGCTACTTTACTTAGAAAAATTTCATCGATTAAGAGTTTCCATCATTACCTGAATCTATATCATCCGGATATTAGTGATCCCACGATCTCACTGATGAAAATCAAGAAAATTGAGCAACTTCCAAGTGTTATTTCGCAACAAGATGTTGAAAAACTGTTATACGAAGAAGAGGGGCTGCTTCCTAAGCTTCATTTAGCTATGATCGATATCTTATACAGTTGCGGACTCCGGGTTAGTGAAGTAGTTGATTTGACAATGAATCAAATTTATTTAGATCAAGGATTTCTTCGGGTGATTGGTAAAGGTAATAAAGAAAGAATTGTACCCATGGCGCCGTTAACTGTCATTAGCATGACTGATTATATTAGTACTTCGCGTATGACATGGCTTAAGAATAAGACGAATTTCGTTTTCATCAAGCCGAATGGTAGTCAAGTAACTCGTCAATACATCTATACCGTGGTAAAATTAAGATGTCAAAAGGCAAACCTAAAAATCAGTGTTTCTCCGCATAAACTGCGCCATAGTTTCGCTACTGAATTGTTGGCGGGTGGAGCAGACCTTCGTGTTGTACAAGAATTACTTGGCCATTCTGATATTTCAACAACACAAATCTACACACATGTCGAGAGTAAACGCCTTCATAATGCCTATGATTCATTTCATCCCGGAAACAAACTCAAAGGAGATCCAAAAGAATGAAAAAATTTAAAAGAATCATAACAATCGTCATGGATTCAGTCGGTGCAGGTGCTATGCCTGATGCAGCTGATTTCGGTGACAAAGATCCTGATACAATTGGGCATATTGCCAAATCCGTTAATGGTTTAACCATGCCGATCATGAAAAGTATGGGCTATGGTAATCTGCACCCGATTTTAGGTGTCGACCCTGTTCAGACGCCCAGCGCTTATTATACGAAATTGATGGAAGCCAGTAATGGTAAAGACACAATGACCGGACATTGGGAGTTGATGGGGTTGAAAACAACAGTTCCCTTCATCACTTTTACGGAAACAGGTTTTCCCGACGACTTGATCAATGAATTAGAAACACGCACCGGTCACAAGATCATCGGTAATAAATCTTCTAGCGGTACCGAAATTCTTGATGAACTGGGCGAAGAACATATGAGAACCGGAGCGATGATCGTCTATACATCAGCCGACTCAGTCTTGCAGATTGCTGCTCATGAAGAGACCTTCGGATTGCAGGAATTATACAGATGTTGTGAGATTGCACGTGAAATGACAATGGTGGCTAAATGGAATGTTGGACGTGTCATCGCCAGACCTTTCATTGGACCGCGAAAAGGGGAGTTTAAACGCACTTCAAATCGTCATGATTATGCGCTCAAACCAAGTGGAAAAACGGTACTTGACGCATTAAAAGCATCTAATTACGATGTGATTAGTGTCGGAAAGATCAAAGATATATTTGATGGAGAGGGGATTACCTATGCCGAAAAGAGTAAAAGTAATGCTCACGGTATGGAACAGACGATTGCACTTACCGCTAAACCCTTCAATGGACTCCTTTTTGTGAACTTAGTTGATTTTGATGCTTTGTGGGGTCACAGAAGAAATCCACTTGGATACGCTCATGATCTGGAAGCCTTTGATCGTCAATTAGGAGAACTCGTTACGGTTATGGATAAAGATGACTTGCTCATTTTGACAGCTGATCATGGAAATGATCCGACTGCTCCAGGTACTGATCACACAAGAGAAATGGTACCGCTTATCTTTTATAGTAAATCCTTTACAGGTTGTGGATTACTTCCGTTAGGAACTACATTTGCCAGTTTGGGAGCAACCGTAGCTGATAATTTTGATGTGCAGTTACCAGAATATGGAACATCCTATTTAACTTATCTTCAATAAACGAATCAATAGCCGTAAGAAAGAGTGGGATTAATGTCCCACTCTATTTAAATATCTTTATATTACATAATATACATTATGCGAAGTATCAGTTTTCGATGATATTAGATACTATTTGTTGCTCTGAATGAACGATAATAGTCAATTTGTCGATTAAACCTATCCATTTACTAGGAATCGGCTCACTATAGAACAAATTATTTTTTGATATAAATCTAAATCTACGTTTGGCTGAATCTATATCAAAGACAGTAATTGTAACACATTTCTCTACTCTTGAATTTTGGCTATCAGTCACCGCATAACATTGCTCTTGATCAGTGAGCGACTGTAGGTCGATTGTATTCATAATTTCAATTTTTTCTGTGATATCGCCATCTTCAATGTCTTCGGCACTAACTCCGGTACGCGGATCGTACTGTGAATTTTTGAGTAAAGAACGATCTGATGCATTAATTATGGGAGCATTATTATTCTTTTTATTGACTGTTACGATCATTGTTTTTGTTACTGTAGCGTTATATTTATCGGAAACTTTAAATGTCAGTGAATAGATCCCAGCTGCATCAACAAAGTTAGATGAGACTAACATTATTTTTTGAGTAAGATTTCCTTCTTCTACGTCATAAGCACTTACATACTCAAAAGGATTAAACATGTCCCCTACCGTCAGTGTTACATTTTCTACAATCAAATCCGGAACCGTATTTATCAAAGTTGAAGTGATTTGAAGCGGAGTTCCGGTATAGTCAACAAAATTACTTGCAATCCATAACGGTGAGAGTTGGGTTCCTTCTACTACCCTTCTACGTTGCTCATTACATACGGATAATGCACCTGAAAGCCGATAATAAGTCGTCGATTCTGCTATTTTCTTTTCATAGATTGTAGAAAAAATTGATCCATATTGATAATATAGACGATTTCCATAGGTGCTTGAACATGAAGTTCCATAATACCAGATTGGACTAGTCTTACTTGCATCCATTAAAGTCATTACGGTTGTATGATTGATTTGAAGTTTTGTATCATCCATTTTGGAAATCGCTCGATATTCAATATCACCGATTTTTTTAACTATATCTTCATTCATTGGAAAATAGAGCGGTATTTTTAAACTTCTTTTACTTGTAATACCAGTCACTACGATATAAGCAGTATACTTATTGGGATATTTGAAATTACCATATGGAACCAAAATTTTAAAACCGACATTCTCATAATAGTAGAAGCATGTTCTTCCTGGTTGGTAATATAGATTTGGCGCACAGGCACTTGTACCGGCAAATTTCATTATTTCGGTTTGAGAAACAGCAGTTGGCATTCCTCGACTTCGAAATGTATGAGCAGGACTAGAAAATTCAATTTCATAATTGTGATCAGCGGAAGTCTGAAAATGTTGAGTTTCATTGAGAAATGCCCATCCTGTTATTTCAAAACTACTTGCACCGCTCGTAATTGCAGAAATTTCGTAAGGAAGAGTTGTCTTATCAGTTATCTGCTCATTCAAGGCATCTGTAGGCGTTTTAACAAAAATAAGTATTAACATTGTACACAATATAAAAACAGCGTTCTTAAGGCTGATTTTCATTCTGGTGGACTCGCTTTCTTTTCATGAACAACCATATAGCTATGAGTACAAAGCAAATTAACATGATACCACTCAACTGATACCTACTATGATCCGTTTGATTATTTATACCGAGTATCTCAGTTTTACTTTCAGAAACCTCTTTACCGCAATCAACTTTCCAATTGATGGAAAGCGCATTGATGATATTTTGATTTACATCGAATACCTTAAATTCGGTAAATCGAGTATCGATGCCGACTACTCTTCCATCTTGATTCTGAAAATAGTAGGGGGTTTCCGATCTTACAAAATCACCATTTCTTAATCCTGAAAGATATAGTTTCGTTGATTGACAAGGATAAAAATCAAAAGTTGTTTTTGCCTTGAAATCTCCTTCATGGAAATAAGCCATTCTATCACCTCATTCATCTTATATGACGGAACGCAGTTAAAACCTAAAAAAAACTCAGCCTTGGCTGAGTATAAGAATAAGGTAAATTGTTTATCTACGTCTGGAGCGACTATTTGCCATTAAGATTAGTCTGGCAATTTGAAGCAAGGTAGCCAGTAAAGCAGCGATATAAGTGAAAGCTGCTGCACTAAGCATTGCCTTTGCATCGGCACGTTCATCTTCATTGATAATCCCATCAGCAGATAGAATCGTAAGCGCACGACCTGAAGCATCCAGTTCAACAGGCAGAGTCACAAGCTGAAACGCTGCAATTACAAATAACATTGCGATTCCAACCCAGAATATCTGCATTAGTCCCATGATATAACCAGCAATACAAACAATCCAACCCAAATTACCTGCGATTACCGCAAAAGGTAATATAGCATTACGTACAGCGATTGCACCATAATTTTCGGCATGCTGAATTGCATGTCCTACTTCATGAGCAGCCACTGCGACCGAAGCAATCGAATTTTCGTTATAAACTTTCGGTGATAAATTGACTGTTGCTGTACGAGGATCGTAATGATCACTCAACAAACCATTTTGACTGACTTGAACGGCAACACTTTGTAAACCGTTCTTATCGAGTATGTGTCTTGCTACCTGAGCTCCGGTATATCCGTTTTCGGTTGGAACTTGGCTAAATCGAGTGTAAGCACCTTTCACTTTGAATTGTGCCCACATAACTAATGCAATCGCTGCAAAATAAAGAATGTATTGTTCCATAATGGCTACCTCGTTTGATTAATAATCAAAATCTCAATCAATTATTTAACTGCGTCTTTAAATCCTTTAGCTGCTTTGAATACAGGTGCTTTTGAAGCAGCAACATTGATTTTTTCTTTTGTTGCGGGATTGATACCAACTCTAGCTGGGCGATGTTTAACTTCAAACTTGCCAAAACCGCTGATATCTACTTTTCCACCATCTGACAATGTTTTTGTAATATCATCGAAAACTAAGTCAATGATCTCCCCTGCTGATTTTTTGGTAATATCCAGGTTCGCAGCTAGCGTTTCTGCTAAAGCTTTTTTATTCTTGTTTTCACTCATTGAATCGTACCTCCGTTCTTTATGTTTATCATATCACTACATATTTGCAATTACAACCTTTAAACAAAGCCTATTACTCGGCTTTTAACTCACGTTGCATCAGTTCTAACACTGATTGTGACGGTGGAACATTTTCATACAATACTCGGTAAACCTGTTCGGTGATCGGCATACTGATGTTTAGTTTTTTGGCTTCTTCATAAATAACTTTGGCGGCTTTAACACCTTCTACCGTTTTTGTGTTCGTATCCCAAAATATCCTTGCACTGTCATGTGTTCCAATCAAAAGTCCAGCTTGAAAGTTTCTTGAATGAACACTAGTACAAGTAACAATCAAGTCACCAACACCTGTTAATCCAAGGTAGGTATCTGGTTTAGCACCGAAATAGGTCCCATAGCGTGACATTTCAGCCAAACCACGGGTCATTAAAGCAGCTCGGGCATTATCGCCTAAACCAAGTCCGCTCAAAATACCACTGGCAATCGCTATGATGTTTTTGATAGCAACGCCGGTTTCAGCACCGATAACATCTGTATTCCGATATACTCTGAAATAATTATTGGAGAAAGCTTGTTGAACTTTGATTGAACTCTCTTCATTTTCACACACAGCATTAATGGTTGTTAAAAGCCGTTGAATGACTTCTTCAGCATGTGATGGTCCAATTAATGACACGACATCTTCTAATATTTCTTCGTTAACTGTTTCCTTTATAACTACGGAAAGGCGTTTGTGGGTCACCGGGTGAAATCCTTTGGCGACATTTACAATAATGATTTTTTTATGAAACTGTTTGTTGATCAACTTACAAACATCTTCGATCGCACCTGTTGGAACGGCTAATACAACGATATCCGCTTTGTTTGCCAAAGATAGATCATTGGTAGCCTCGACATCTTCATTGATGTGGATTCCCGGAAAGTACTTCTCATTTTGATGATACATATGAATATCAACTACTTCATCCAAATCTTTGCCCCAAATCGTTACCGAATGATGATTGTCAGCAAGCACTTGAGCCAAGGCTGTGCCCCAGCTTCCACTACCCAAGACTGTGATTTTCATAGTTTCTCCTAGTCTTTCGCTCTTGCGATTATATGGATTGGAGTTCCTTCGAATACAAACGATTCGCGTAGTCTGTTTTCAATATAACGCTTGTATGAAAAATGCAGAAGCAATGGATCGTTAACGAACATAATAAACGTCGGCGGAGCCACAGCAACTTGTGAAGAATAGTAGATTTTAAGGCGTTGACCGTTATGTGTCGGTGGTGGTGTAAATAACTGAGCATCCATAATGACTTCATTGAGAACACTGGTTTGAATTCTTAAATGCGAGTATTCAAACAAGCGATCGATCATCGGAAGAATCGTATTGACACGTTGTTTCGTTTTAGCGGAAATAAACAAAATCGGTGCATATGAAAGATAGAGAAATTGCTTTCTGATCTCTTCTGTAACACGATTCATTGTGCTTTCATCTTTTGTGACTTCATCCCATTTGTTATAAATAATAACAATTGGTTTCCCTGCTTCATGAGCATATCCTGCCACATGCTTATCCTGCTCTCTAATACCTGCTATCGCATCGATGACGAATAAGATGACATCAGCGCGCTCAATCGCACTCAATGCACGTAGTACTGAATATTTTTCAATATTTTCCCATACTTTTCCACGTCTGCGAATCCCTGCTGTATCGATAACAACATATTCTTTACCGTCTTTTGTAAACGGTGAATCGATTGCGTCGCGCGTCGTTCCTTCAATTTCAGAAACAATAACACGCTCTTGATTTAAAATCGCATTTACGATCGATGATTTCCCGACATTCGGTTGACCGATAACCGCAAATTTGATCATACCTTCATAATCAGCATGTGCTTTATTTGGGAATTTCGCGATTATTTCATCTAAAACATCTCCGATTCCGATTCCATGCGCTCCACTGACTGCAATTGGACTGTCAAATCCCAATGCATAGAATTCATATGTGGCATTGATCATAGCACCATCATCAATTTTATTTACAGCGAGTATGATCGGTTTTTCTGATTTATGCAACATTCTGGCAATAAAACGATCATCATTTGTGATGCCGTCTTGACCGCTCACAATAAAAACAATGACATCTGCTTCTTGTATTGCAATCTCAACTTGCGCTTTTATCTCTGTTTGAAAAGGCTGGTCGGCCATCTGTAAACCACCGGTATCTATTACTCTGAAATCTTTGGTCAGCCAATTGGCTTTCGCATAGATCCGATCACGGGTAACTCCCGGAGTATCTTCAACAATAGAAATTCTTTCACCGACTATGCGGTTGAAAATGGTTGATTTACCGACATTCGGACGACCAACGATGGCAACAACTCCATCAATCATGTTGATCACCTGCTTTCAGTTCAGTTAATTTATCTACAATAATCTGATCTATTCTCTTGATAACTTGAGTAATCGTCATTTCTGAAGTATCGATTTCAATCGCATCATCTGCCCTTCTTAAGGGTGAATGTTCTCTTGAACTATCTTGCTTGTCTCGACGTTTCAAATCTTCATAAATTTCGTCAAAATTAACTTGATTACTTTTACCTAAATATTCAATATGTCTGCGCTTCGCTCTTGATTCAGTACTGGCTGTTTGAAAGATTTTTACTTCAGCATCTTTCAATACAACAGTTCCGATATCTCTGCCATCCAAAATGAATCCTTTGCTTCGTGCAAGATCCTGTTGGCGAATAACCAATTCGGCTCTGACTCTTGGTAGGGTAGACACATTAGATGCTAACATATCCATCTCTTTTTCACGGATTTCTTTCGAAACATCGATTCCGTCAACATAGAGATGTTCATCTTCATCAAAACTGAAATAAGTGTTTTTAAGCATTTCAGCGATGTGCTCTTCATCAAAAATATCAAAACCGGACTTTTTCGCTTTATAGGCTGTTCCACGATACATGGCTCCAGTATCAATATGAATATAACCTAAACGCTTTGCTAATAACCTGGCAATCGTACTTTTGCCCGAAGCACTTGGACCATCGATCGCTATGTTTATTTTCATTAAAAATACCCTCTCGCATATAAAACCCAATACAAACCTAAACTCAACATAAGTAACAGTAATAATACGAGCACGATTACCACAAAATTCAAAAGCCGGTTGGAATTCGACACCGAAGTATTGACGCCAGTCAGTTTTTCTTCATAGTTATCAAGTTGAATCCTCATCTTTTGCGTCTCTTCAAGCATACTTGTAAACTGATTTTCAACGGGTTTTTCAATCATAACTTCAGGAGCGAGTGCTACTTCAGTTTCCGATAATTGACGAATAACCGGAGTATTATCAGGCTCATTTCCTAAAATACGTTTGATCTCCTGTGTCAGATTCTGTTCATCATAACTTAACGACAAAGATGTTTGATGTTCGGGAATTTGTTCTTCAATAGGAATTGTATTCCGTACAGGTGTAAGAAATACCTTTTCATTTCGGAAACGGTTCATCGATTCGCGATAATTTCCTTTACCGGTTGCTTCAGCTAATACATTACTTGAAGTTTCTTCAAAATTCCGATATCCCTTTTTTATATTGTAGTTTTTCACTTCTTCAATGAATTCATTGATGTATTGATTGTTGAATGTGGGTACATCACTGGAATCATGGCTTGCGAAAGAATCAAATCGAACTTCTTTTTTTATATGCATAGGGTTGTGAGATCTTGATGAAGTTGTTTCCATCGGACGGAAATTACTGTCAAGCCTGCTTAAGCGGTTAGCATAAGGCGAAAGAGCTTCAGAGCGTACATCCCCTTCACGGTCGTTTTGGATCTGTTGACGCAATTCTTCATATTTTTTTGTTCTTGATAATTCTGCCATACGAAATCCTCCTCATCCTCGTTATTATACCAAATTTTGACCCTATTGAGAACGTTGATTTTAATGTTATGGTTTATAGACTGAATCTCTGAAGCGTTTCTTTCAATCTAGGATACAATAATAGCGTGATCATTGACAGAATTGTTCCCTTCAAAAGATTGAACGGAACAAAGGATGTGATGATCATCGGAAGACGTAAGTTTGCCGGGATTCCATAAAGTGGCAAAGTGATGAAATAATTCACAAAACCCATCGCGATCGTCGTTAGTAAGGTACCTAGGATCATCGCAGGGATGATTCTCTTGGAATACTTTTTTCTGGCCAATAATGCCAATGGAAGCAGATACGCAACACCAGCAGCGAAATTTGCGATCTCACCGGAAGCTGCGGGCTCTTTGGTCAGAAAAATAAAGTGAAGAATGTTCTTGAAAAACTCAATCGTAATTCCAGCGATGGGTCCGGCACTAAGTGATACAAGTATCGATGGTATATCGCTGAAATCAATTTTCAAAAATGCTGCTTGTGGAAACAAAAATCCTACTGGCAACTCAAAGTAGTATAAAACAAAGGATAATCCTGTCATAATCCCAATTAAGGTAATAAGTCTGGTGCTGTTTCGTTTCATGTTTTCTCCCTTTTTCAATAAAAAAACCGGAATTTCCGGGCTTGAATGGGTTACAAAGAAAAATAACCTCTTCCATCCAGACTTTACTGTCGCCACTGGAATCTAACCAGTTCTGCCTGTCGGCTCGCGGGGTATACCGCCGGTCGGGAATTTCACCCTGCCCTGAAGTAATTCACTATTATAATAGCTAAAAGCACTGTCTTTGTAAAGAAAAAAGAAAACAACCTTACGGTTGTTAAGCTCTTCCCGAATAAGAACCATCACTTGTGCTAATAAGAACTTGTTCACCTTCTTCAATGAATAGTGGAACTTTGATCTGTAAGCCAGTTTCAAGTATTGCATTTTTTTGCGCACTTGTTGCTGTATTACCTTTAACGGCAGGTTCCGTTTCTTGAATCATCAAAGTGACTTTGTCTGGAAGAATAACACCCAATATTTCACCTTCATAAACAGTCAAATTTACATTGTCATTAGGTTTCAAAAAATTCATTTCCCATTTCAGATTCGACTTTTGAATTTCAATCTGATCATAAGTTGATGTATCCATGAAAGCTAATGCATCACCTGTATCATAAAGATACTGCATTTCTTTTTTTTCAATAAGTGCCGGCACCACTTTATCGCCACCGGTAAACGAAAGCTCTACGATTGTGCCGGTACGCAAATTACGTACTTTTGATTTTACGATCATTTGACGCATAGCTGTTTTGTTGTGCGATGTATCGATTACACTAAAGATATTTCCTTCATATTCAAACGTAATACCTGGTCTTAAATCATTTACAATTATCATATATGTACCTCCTACCTCATATATTTTAATTCAATAATCGATTTTGTCAACATTTACCGCTTGAATGATGATTTTCATTAATCTTTATAGTAATAATTACTCACGCATATGCAAATATCATCATAAACCAAAATACTGGTCGTATCATAAGGAAAACCAAAACGAAGGGTTGCTACAAGATCACTATAGTCAACCTCAATACTGATTTCATCTACTATAACTTCAAAATCTTGCTCAGTGTAGTTTTTAAATTCATCTCGAATACGAGTTAAAATCATTGCTTCAATAAATGAGAATCTTTCGACAAATTCATAATCATCTATTTCTCGATTACGATGATATAAAAAAATACTATAAGTTGTAATAAGGTTCATGATCACTAAAAATATTAATAATGTCGGAAGCAAAATGAAACCTTTATTTTTGATAAGCCACCACTCGTTTGATCAAACCTTGTCCTTCATTAAAGGTGATCTCAACGTTATTTTCATTCTTAGAAAATTGGATTGACGAAACATGGATCAAATAAATTTCTGTACCGGGTGTTTTAATGAGCCGATTGGTTAGCTCATAAAAACAACTGACACTATTGTTAAATAACACACATAATTTGTTATCTTTGATTTCAATTTTTTCGCTTAAAGCAAGAAATTGCCGTAGTTGAAGTATTCCAATCATATTCTGTCGTTGATAAGTGGAAATATCAGAATTAACTAAAACTTCCAAAATTACAGTTAATAAAGTCAAAATTATTGGTAAAAATAACATGGCAATCAACATTTCAATCAAGGTAAATCCTTTCGAAGTACGCAGATAAAATCACACTCCCTTCCTAATTGAGGCCAATATTTCTCGGAAATATCCTGTTTTCGAGTATACAGATTGTATTGCATATAGGTATGTACACTTGATATCAATACACCGATCATGATAAAAACAATCAAAACTTCGATCATGATGAATCCTTTATTCATTGATTCTTCCGGCACCTAATTGAAGGGTAATTTTGTAGGTTTTTTCTACACTGAATATTTTAAGTGTCTGAGCGGTATTTACTGCTCCCCTTCCATTAAAATAGATTTCTGAAAATGATTCGATTCGTTGATCGATTATAACTGTTTTATTCCGATGCGTCTTGAGTGCAATGTATTGTGTGTGCACTAATAGGTTTAGTGTTTGTTTGTGAAAAATAAACGCATTAAATCGTTCCATTTTTATCAAACCTGCAAATAATGTTTGAAGCATTATTAAAATAAACAGGACGATTACCATTTCAATCAACGTGTATCCTTTAGCTGATTTCAGCTTGACCGTCTTGGATAATGATTTCTTCATTTGATTCACACTTTACCTGTTTTTCAGAGATAAATCCTTCCTGTACAAGCTGGTCCATTGAGTCTGGAATAACATCAAACTCGAGAGTATATTCAAGAATCGCTGTATCAACTATCTTAAGCTGAGCATCACAGCCTTTTTTTTGAATGATTGTCATTACTTTTTGAATATTTGGAATCGTGAGTAAAAACAATACAGAAATAACGGCAATAACAACAATCATTTCAAGTAGTGTAAATCCTTTCTTCATATGGACCTCCTAAAGTCGTTGAATGATCGATAACGGAATCATCAATATTTGATAAAGTGACAACAAGAGTAATATGATCATTAAGTACGATATCCCTAAAACAATGTTTCCTGTTTTTTTAATTCGATCTTGAACAAGTATTGTAACCACTTGGATGTATCGTTCGATTTCACGTTCAACTTCCGAATTCAATGTAGAGCGATACATCGCTTGTTTGAGTAACGGATCGAGATAGTAAAGTGAATCCAAAAAAGCAACACCCTTTTCTAATTGATTTACCGCTATTTTTGAGATTTCATAAATTGTAATTGAATCTCTCTGAAGTGAAAGTATTTCCATAATTTCACCGATACTTTTACCAGCACGATAAAGATATAGAAAAAGAATCGCAAATTCATAGGAGTGCCATCTTACCCATAATGAACTAGGATAAATCAAACTGAGTTTTCGGTAAGTTTCGAAATAACGAGTATGTAAATTAACAGCTATTAAACTAGTAGGTATCACAACAATAAATCCAAGAATAATGAATGCACCTTGAATTATCGGAACCAGTATCTCTACAGAAGTGGAAGTGTGTTGAAAACTTAGTGTTTGTGTCATTGAAGGTAATAATAAGAATCCGAAAATACCTAAGACACAGATTGCACTAATGAATAAAACAAGAGGATATGTGAATACTTGCTTAGCGCGATTGAACATTTCTTGTTTATATGCAGATAACCGAATCATGATTGAAAGTGCGAAAATTCGTGGAAGAAATTTTTCGACTGTAAGTAACATAGAAAACTCACTCGGTCTGAATAATCTTGCTACGTCAGAATCTTTTGAGAAATTAATACCGGTGATCTCATACAGTTCATCCGATCCATAACCATAGTTTAATATTTCTTCAATCATCTTCAAGCGATAATAAGGTACTCTTCGAGAACTGAACAACTTAGTCGATAAGTTCTTTATCAGCCGTCGCCAAAACTCGATATTCAGCTTCATTTGACGAACGGGTAAGAATTTCATAAACAGCTGTCCTTTGCCCGTTTACCGGGTCTATTGTCAGTTTTTGGTAAATAACGGCTTCCAAAACCTGATGTAATTCATCTTCATTGACTCCTAGGTTGATCAATCGTGATAATGTTTTTGCTGCACTGATCGCATGTAAAGTTGAAATGACTAGATGACCGCTCAGGGCACAGCGAATAGCGGCTTTTGCTTCATGTTCATCCCTTATTTCACCGATGACAACAATATTCGGATCATGTCGCAGTACTTGTTTGATAGCTTCATCAAATCCGAATTTTTTTTGACGATTCACTTGAAGTTGCATGATTTCAGGATAAATATGTTCTATTGGATCTTCAATTGAATATATTTTCTGATGAATACACTCTCGGATACAAGTAAACAACGTCGTTGATTTCCCACTGCCGGTTGAACCCGAAATGATAATGAGACCCGAAGATAGTTGAAACAGTCGTTTAATTTCTATGAATTCGAGAGGTTTTACGAATAGAGATTTGATTGTTAGTGGATGAATCGGATTCAAAATGCGTAACACTCCGCTTTCTGTCTTTCCAGAAGTTAAACAGGCGAATCTCAGAAAATATTCTTTTCGATTCAGTGTGATTTGAAAGCTTCCAGTTTGGGGTTGTAATGTATTAAGCAGATCCATATGCGATAAATATTTAAGATAGATCAGTAATTTTACAGAAATATCGGAACCACGATATTTTTTCAATCCTTTAATCGTTCTGAATTCCACTGTAAGATATTGATCTTTCAATGTCAGATGGATATCACTTGATTTCTCTTTTAATGCTTGAAGTAATAGTTCCTTGAATTCCTTTTCCATTTTTCACCCCACTACTCTATATGTGAATTTAAATGGATTCCCTAAAAAAAATCCCGCTTGTAACGGGATTCCTATTTCCTAAGATAAATATTTGTTTTAAGTTCTTCGGCCAACGATGTGATGTCACCGTGACCAGGATAAACAATGAAGTTCGGATCAAGCGTTTTCATCCAGCGAAGTGTCTGTTTCATCTCAGAATCACTTCCACCTGCCAGATCAGTTCTTCCGATACTTTGTTTAAACAGAACATCCCCGGTAAATAAATAATTGTTGATTTCAATCAATACCGACCCTTTACTATGACCGGGTGCCGAATGAATTATGAACGTAAACCGCCCTAGCTTATTAGTTCCGTATGTATATGAAATACACGGTGAGAATACTTTGACGTTTCGTTTTTCGGAATAGTTAAGTTTCTCATCGTTAAGAAATACTTTATCATCTTCATCAATGAATACTTTGCATCCATAATGATTAACGAGTGCATCGACTGCACCGA
>JBBRCP010000018.1:0-25475 GCA_038204785.1 Erysipelotrichales bacterium | reverse complement strand
ACTGAACCCGCTGCTTTCCGTTAAGAAGCCCTTTCTTGATGATACGAGTTTATTCACTCCACAAACTGGACATACATTGTAATGAACACGCTGGACAAAAGCATTGAATTGAGTGAAATTAAGAATCTCCCGATAAAGCCGTTCTTTCTGAAAATCGGCGAGTTGTAGGATTCGGGATGAGATGTCTGTTTTCTTCATAATAAGCCTTATTTCTTGGCCTATTATACACCCGTTTTCCTCAAATCACTGTCCACCAAACAGGATATCTTGGAGCTGGGTCCGCATCTACAGAATTACACCATTTATTACATTCTGTCATTAATATGTTATTATTTACAACGGAATAGTTTGTTCAGGCATCAGTAAAATACAGACGGTTCAAGTAGAAAATGAATTGAAGAGATAATTGATTAGCTTGTTATGAAAAAATAATCTTAAAAAGTCTAGAAAAGTGCTTTGAGAATCGTTAAAACTAAAAAAACATAGAAAGAGAGAAACCAATGAAAGTTGTAATATTAGCCGGGGGCTTTGGTACTCGCATTAGTGAAGAATCGCATCTAATTCCAAAACCAATGATCGAAATTGGAGAAAAACCTATTTTATGGCATATCATGAAAAGTTATTCTAACTTTGGATTCAATGAATTTGTTATTTGTTTAGGATACAAGGCTTATAAAATCAAAGAGTTTTTTGCTGATTATTATCTACATACTTCGGATGTCACTATTGACTTCGCCAACTCAAATGAAATAATCGTCCATAACAATATAGCAGAGCCTTGGAAGGTTACATTAATCGATACAGGTCTAAACACTATGACCGGTGGTCGTATCAAACGCGTTAAAGAATATATCGGCAATGAGCCATTCTTGCTGACTTATGGCGACGGTGTTTGCGACATCGATATTGGAAAACTTTGTGAATTCCATTTTAACCATAAAAAGAATGCCACAATTACAGCGATTCAACCAGGCGGTCGATTTGGTACATTGGAAATCAGTCAAAGTAATCTCGTCGAGAACTTTGCTGAAAAAACAAAAGAAGACGGTGGATGGATCAATGGCGGATTTATGGTACTTAACCCGGAAGTTATTGATTTAATTACAGATGACACAACAGTATTTGAACGCGAACCGCTCGAAATACTAGCAAAAACCGGTCAATTGAAAGCCTATAAATATGATGGTTTTTGGCAATGCATGGACACCCAACGAGATAAACAACAATTGGAAGAACTCTGGAATAGCGGGAAAGCTCCGTGGAAAACATGGAAATAAACCTGGATTTCTATAAAGGAAAAAAAGTCCTTATTACCGGTCATACCGGATTCAAAGGATCTTGGCTATGCAAGATTCTGATCAATTCAGGTGCGAATGTTTCCGGATTTTCACTGAATCCACCTACTGAACCTAATCTATTCAAGATGTGTGGTATCGAAAAACAAATGGAATCAATTATCGGCGATATTCGCGATCTTAAAACACTCAAACAAGTATTTGATCGTATACAACCGGAAATCGTATTCCATTTAGCAGCCCAACCGATTGTTCGTGAAAGTTATAAAGATCCAGTATACACCTATGAAACCAATGTTATGGGTACGGTAAATCTACTGGAATGTGTCAGATTAACAAGTTCCGTTAAATCATTAGTCAACGTAACGACCGATAAAGTATACCACAACAAAGAATGGGATTGGGGTTATCGTGAAAATGATGAATTAAACGGATTCGATCCGTATTCAAATAGTAAATCGTGTTCGGAATTAGTTACCGATTCATATAAAAATTCATTTTTCGCAACACGTGAAATTTCAGTATCAACACTTAGAGCCGGTAACGTTATTGGTGGTGGTGATTTTGCGAATGACCGCATTATCCCTGATTGTATTCGTGCTGCGATTAAGAAGGAACCTATCATCATTCGTAATCCGTATTCAACGCGTCCATTCCAACATGTTCTAGAGCCGCTTTGTGTTTACTTGATGGTTGCACAGAAACAAGGTGACGTTAAAAAAATTGCCGGGGCTTATAATGTCGGACCGAATGATCGTGATTGTGTTACTACGGGTGAGCTAGTTGATTTATTCTGTACGAATTGGGGCGATGGATTGACATGGATAAACAAGTTTGATGGCGGTCCGCATGAAGCGAATTTCCTTAAACTCGACTGTTCAAAATTGAAAACTACTTTCGGTTGGAAACCGAAATGGGATATCGAAATCGCAATCAAGAAAACAATCGAATGGACAAAAGTCTACCAAACAAATGGAAATATTGACCAAATTATGGATGAACAGATCAAAGAGTATTTAAGCGCATCACCAAAATACTGATTTTAAACTAAAGAGGTACTAAAATGTTTAAAAATATGAACGAAAATCAAGCGAAAGAGCAGATATTAAATTTAGTTTCAGAATATTGCGATACTTTCCATAATCAAAAGAAACCCTTTGAAGCAGGCGACCGAATCTCCTACGCTTCACGCGTTTATGACCATGAAGAAATGGTTAATCTCGTCGATAGTTCACTGGAATTCTGGCTGACTTCAGGTAGATATACTGACATGTTCGAAAATTCATTGGCGAAATATTTGGATATTAAATTTTGTTCGTTAGTCAACTCAGGCTCTTCTGCCAATTTACTGGCTTTTATGGCACTAACGTCGTCTTTATTGAAAGATCGAGCGATCAAACCTGGTGATGAAGTAATTACAGTTGCCGCCGGATTTCCTACAACAGTCGCACCTATCATCCAATTTGGAGCTGTACCAGTATTTGTGGATGTGACGATTCCGCAATATAATATTGATGTGACGTTGTTGGAGAAAGCATTATCTACTAAAACAAAAGCAATCATGATTGCTCACACACTTGGAAACCCATTTGATATTGCTGCGTTGAAATCATTTTGTGACAAACATAATTTATGGTTGATCGAAGATAATTGTGATGCATTGGGTTCTAAATATACATTGAATGGTGTTGAAAAATTTACCGGTGGTTTTGGCGATATCGGAACTTCCAGTTTTTATCCTCCTCATCATATGACGATGGGAGAAGGCGGTGCTGTTTATACCAATTATCCTCTACTCAATAAGATCATCCGATCAATGCGTGATTGGGGAAGAGACTGTGTTTGTCCCTCAGGTGTAGATAATCTTTGCAATCATCGTTTTGATCGTCAATATAGCGAATTACCGTTAGGGTATGATCATAAATATGTATACTCGCATTTTGGGTATAACCTCAAGGCGACTGATATGCAGGCAGCTGTCGGTGTCGCTCAACTTAAAAAATTTCCGGGTTTCGTTGAGAAACGAATCGAAAACTTTGCTCGATTGGAAAAAGGTTTGAGTGAGCTCGCATCCGTTTTCATTTTACCCCAAGCATGTGAGAATTCTAAACCTAGCTGGTTCGGTTATCCGATCACCTGCAAGCCGGGTACTGATCGTAATCAAGTTGTTCAATATATTGAAAGTAAGAAAGTTCAAACTAGAATGCTATTTGCAGGGAATATCACAAAGCATCCTTGTTTTGATGAGATGCGCGCAAGTGGAAAAGGTTACCGAATCATCGGTGAACTTGTGAATACAGACAAAATTATGAATGACACATTTTGGATCGGTGTATATCCGGGAATGAATGAAGACATGATCGACTTCATGATCAAGACAATTAAGGAAGCTGCTGTTCTTTTTGGCGGTAAGCGTACCAATGTTAAGTAAAGAAACGATCATTGCTTGGGCTAAACAGTTTCTGAAGTTTGGCATCGTAGGGGTTTCGAATACCTTAATCGCTTTGTTAATCTATTACACGCTGATATTTCTGAATGTCCATTATATCATCGCTAATACAGCTGGTTTTCTTGTCAGTGTGATGAACGCGTATTATTGGAATAGTAAATACGTGTTTAAAAGGGATTCCGAAGGGCATAAAAATTCATTTATAAAATCATTTCTATCCTATGGAAGTACATTTATCATTGGAACAGTGTTTCTATTCGTTATGGTCCATTATTTGGGTATATCAGATAAAATTGCGCCAATCCTAAATTTAGTTCTTACAATCCCAGCCAACTTCCTACTTCATAAGTTGTGGGTATTCATGTAATTGTGAATCAATAAAAGTGTAATAGTTTTGAACTCTATTTATTAATAATGGATGGGTTGATAGCAACGCTCTGACAACAGTTAAGACCAAGATGAATCCAGAAGGTAAAATAAAATGAAAAAAATATCGATTATCATTCCTACTTATAATGAAGAACTAAATGTAGGCCCGTTGTATGACGCAATCTCGTCAATTCTCGCTCAAGAACTGAGTGCGTATGATTATGAGATTATTTTTATTGATAATAAATCAAAAGACAGCACACGTGATCGCATACGGATATTGTGTGCTAAAGATAGAAAAGTAAAAGCTATATTTAACGCAAAAAACTTCGGTCAATTCAATTCGCCATATTACGGTCTGCTTCAATCAACGGGTGATTGTTCAATTTTGATTTCAGCAGATTTTCAAGATCCGATTGAACTGATTCCTGTTTTCGTTCGTGAATGGGAAAAAGGATTCCGTATCGTTGCTGCGATAAAGACATCCAGTAAAGAAAACGGTTTTATGTTCTTTATGAGATCGATGTATTACAAGACGATCAAACGAATTTCCGATGTTGAACAGATTGAACACTTTTACGGATTTGGTCTGTATGACCGGAGCTTTGTAAAAGTATTGGCTGATTTGGAAGACCCAGCTCCTTTTTTACGAGGGATCGTTGCCGAACTAGGGTTTGAACGTAAAGAAATTCATTTTGCGCAAGCTAAACGCAGAGCCGGAAAAACAAGCAATAACTGGTATAAACTCTATGATGCCGGAATGTTGGGAATTACCTCCTATTCAAAAGTCATCATGCGTATTGCAACGATGGTTGGGTTTATTTTCTCAGTGTTCAGTTTGATAATAGCCGGAACTTATTTCGTTATGAAACTCATGTTTTGGAATAGCCTCCCTATCGGTACGGCTCCAATCATTATCGGTATTTACTTATTAGGTTCAATTCAGATCTTTTTTATCGGTCTATTGGGTGAGTATGTATTGAACATCAACTCTCGTGTTATGAAACGTCCGTTAGTCGTTGAGGAAGAAAGATTGAATTTTTAAGGTTCAACGATAGAGACGGATCAATTGAGAATCTCACACTTGAAAACTCTTTTAAACTAAATTCGAAAGGTCAAAACACGATGAAAGAAGCTAGTAACATCTCAAATAAATTACTTGGATTCGTACCGAAATTTTTGACTAAGAATCGATTTCAGATATCGAACAAAGAAAAGCCAGGGAAAATGGAATGGTTTATCTTGTTAGTTATTTCAGCGATTCTGTTTTTTTCCTATACTTATAATGATATTGTTTTTTCGACAAGAAATGGAATCAATTTATTAAATCTACTTTTTGATGGTAAAATCCTGCGTTTCTTCAGTTATAATGCGAATATTGTATCCGGTAATATTTATTATCCGGTGATTCAAAGTGCAATCTATAATTTTCTTCTTTATGTAGTATTTGCGATTTGGAATTTCCCGCTATGGGTATTAGAGCGATTCTTGCATGTAGATGTTATGAATAATATCTATTGTCTGTTATGGTCAAAAACAATGGTGATTTTTTTCTTAACCACTTCGGCAATCGTTTTGCGAAAAATTTGTATTGAATTAAAATTAAGCAAAAAATCGATAAATTGGAGTATTTTCTATTATTTATCTTCTGCACTTGTATTTTCATCAGCACTCATCATGTCGCAATACGATGTAATTAGTATTACGATCATTTTATTGGGATTCTTAATGTACCTACGCGGGGATATGAAGAAGTTTGTACTATTTTTTATGGTTGCGATAACACTGAAATATTTTGCATTATTTGTATTCATTCCGCTCGTTCTATTAAAAGAAAAGCGGATCATGAAAATTCTGCAATATGTGTTAAGCGGTTTTAGTTTAACAATACTGATAAACTTCATTTTTTCATTTGATAAAAGCACCCAAACATCAACTAACTTTTTGTTTGAAATGTTGAAAAAGTTTATGGCTAATAGTCTGCAACTTTCTATTGGACAGACGTCGTGGTTTTATTTATTAATTATTTTATTGTTTATTTTTTGTTATTTCAAAGTTGTTACTACTACGGAAGAACTGTACAAGTTTAGTGTTTATGTTTCATTTTTGTCTTATGCTATACTATTCGCATTTACCAGCAGTTATCCATATTGGGTTATTTTCATCGTTCCATTTATTGTTTTATTAATCCTTCAGAACCCTAAAAATATGGAGTTTAATATGATTATTGAGATTGTTATGAGTACAGTTTTAATTTTTTCTCACATGATTGTTTTTCCGCATTGTTTTAGTGATTACACGTTTGCGCCCATGGTATTGCCTAAGTTATTTGTAAAGATATCGGATTTACCTAAACTTCTTACAACTGAAAGTCTGAGAAATTACCCAAACCTATTCGATTTTGTCAATCAACAGATCTTACCGATTCTTATTGCAGCATTTATCGGAACACTTATAACCATAGCGTTTGTCAATTTTCCGAAATTTGAATCAAGTAAGAATAAACCTCAAGAACTTAACCCGAATATTGTATTAGTGAGATTATTCATCGGCGGATTTATCTGTATACTACCAATATTGGCATATTTCTTGAGTATAGCGTATAAATATCTCATGATATAGCAGTTGTTTTACGGCTAAATTTAGTTGAATATTAAGATATAATCACGTCGTGATCAAAAATTCTAACTGTGACTAACATCTGAAGTTGCTTAACTTAGTAATGGTTACTTTACATAAGGTAGAGGTCTAGTATAATTGAATAGCATTACGTTACGAATAAATAGATGTTCAAAATCAACGTATTCTGAATAATTGTGTTGAATCGTAGACACGTTAAAATAATAGCCAAGAGAATGTTGAATTCATATACAACAAGGGGGCCTAAAATGAAAGACATCAAATTATTGGATTGTACATTAAGAGATGGTGGTTATGTCAATGATTGGGAATTTGGACATGACAATATCATCAATATATTTGAACGATTAGTAAGTGCTAATGTAGAAATCATTGAGGTGGGGTTTTTGAATGATAGTCGTGAGTTTGACATCAACCGAACGATCATGCCAAACACTGCGTCAGTTGATAAGATATTTTCCGGTTTGGATAAAGGTACTTCAGTTGTCGTGGGAATGATTGATTATGGCACATGTGCCATAGAAAATCTTGCTCCGCAAAGTGAAGGTTTTCTGGATGGTATTCGGGTAATCTTCAAAAAACAAGTCATGGTTCCTGCGTTGGCTTATTGCGCTGAAGTTAAGAAACTCGGCTATAAGGTATTTGCGCAAGCAGTCTCAATCACCAGTTACTCGGATGATGAGATGCTTCAACTGCTGACGATGGTCAATGAACTCGAACCATTTGCCTTTTCACTTGTTGATACTTACGGACTGTTGCATAAGAATAAACTGATCCATTATTATTCAATGGCACATGAACATCTTAAATCTACTGTTGGACTTGGATATCACTCACACAATAACTTTCAATTGGCGTATGCCAACTGTCTTGAACTGATTTCAGATGCTCCGGAAGACAGAATATTAGTAATTGATGGTACCTTACATGGAATGGGAAAAGGTGCCGGGAATGCGCCAATCGAACTCTTGGCAATGTACATGAACGATAATTCGTCGAAACATTATCATATTGGACAAATGTTGGAAGCGATTGATCTGACGATTTTGGAAGCATATAAGAAGAGTACATGGGGATATTCACTTAAGTTCTTTATAGCAGCTTCGAATGATTGTCATCCAAACTATGTAACGTATTTAATGGATAAGAAAACATTATCCATCAAATCGATCAATGAAATATTGGAAGTCATAACCGAAGAGAAAAAACTGATGTATGATAAAGCCTATATCGAACATTTGTACTTGGATTATCAGAAAAAAGAAGATATCAATGATTTTGAAGATCTTAAGAAATTAAAGACCATATTCCAAGGGAAACATGTTTTATTGTTGGGATCAGGTAATTCAGTTGTATCCGAACGTGCGAAAATCCAAAGTTATATCAATGAATTCGCGCCAATCATTATTGCGGTCAACTATCTACCAGATTATCCAGTCGATTTCATCTTTATCAGCAATTCGCGTCGGTATGTTCAATTATCTTCACGTATTAATAAATTAGATGAAAAAACAAAATTGATTGCTACTTCGAATGTGACGAAAACCAATGGAAAATTTGATTACACACTCGAATATAGTGCTCTTTTGGATGAAAAAGCAGAATTCGCAGACAATCCTATGATTATGTTGATCAAAGTGTTAGATACTTGCGAAACCGCTGATGTTATTTTGGCTGGATTCGATGGTTATTCCACAGGAAATACATCTGACTATGTAAACCCGGAAATGGAGTACTCATTCTCTAAGACAAAGGCTATGGAAATAAATAATGATGCGATAGCGAGTTTGAATCGATTGACGACCAAAGTACCTAAACTTTTCTTGACCAAATCATGTTACACAAGTGCTGATAATTGCTAAAAGAGTACTCGCATCCCTAACAAAAAAATGTTAGTTATCGATAGAAAGAGAGATTCAATATGAAAATGAAAGTATCCAATTATATTTCAGATTTTCTAGCCGAAAGAGGTGTGGAGCACGTTTTTACCATTACTGGTGGAGGTGCTATGCATCTTAATGATGCTTTTGGTCATCATGAAAAAATCAGATGTATCTATAATCATCATGAACAAGCCAGTGCTATTGCAGCCGAAGCCTATACTAGACTTTCTGGTAAGATGGCTGCTGTGTGTGTGACCAGTGGACCCGGTGGAACGAACACTTTAACCGGAGTTTTGGGTGGCTGGTTAGATTCGATTCCCATGTTCATCGTATCAGGACAAGTAAAAAGAGAGACAACCATCTGGTCAACACAAGTACCGCTCAGACAATTGGGAGATCAGGAATTCAATATCGTCGATTGCGTTAAATCGATGACAAAATATGCAGTGATGGTCGTAGATGCAAATGAAATCCGCTATCACTTGGAAAAGGCATGGTATTTTGCGCAAAATGGTCGAAGAGGTCCAGTTTGGTTGGACATTCCATTGGATATTCAAGCATCGATCATCGATACCGATGGATTAAAGGGTTTTGATGAATCAGAACTGTCTGTTTCTTTGAATCCGGTCTATGATGAATCGTTAACAGCGATAATCCTTGAGAAAATCAACTTGGCCAAAAAGCCAATCATTTTTGCGGGAAGTGGTATTCGTTTAGGGAATGCGCATAAAGAATTCATTGAATTGATTGAGAAACTACAAATCCCTGTCGTGACTGCTTGGAATGCACATGATGTTTTGTGGAATGATCACGAACTATTTTGTGGTCGTCCGGGAACTCTGGGTACGCGAGGTGGAAATTTTGTTGTTGAAAACAGTGATTTGATCCTTGTACTCGGAAGTCGTCTCAATATCCGACAAATCAGTTATAACTATAAAGATTTCGCAAAATCAGCTTATAAGATAATCGTTGATATCGATGAGAATGAACTCAAAAAGCCAACACTCAGTCCGGATCTGCCGATTCATGCGAATGTGAAAGATGTTATTAAGTCACTTAATTCATCACTTCAAAGTCAACCAGCTTGTGAACATATGAAATGGTTGAAATGGTGCAAGAAAACAAATAACCGTTATCCAGCTGTCCTTGATCGTTACTTTGATGTTAAGAATCCAATCAATATCTATGCTTTTATGGATCGTTTATTTGCTGAACTGCGTGAAGGGGACAATATCATTACCGGTAACGGATCTGCGTGTGTCACCTCTTTTCAAGCCGCAACGATCAAGAAAAATCAACGACTTTTCACCAACTCGGGTTGCGCTTCCATGGGGTATGGATTCCCGGCTGCGATGGGTTGTTGTATTGCGACAAATGGGGATCGCGTTATTTGTTTGGATGGTGATGGAAGTTTTCAAATGAACATCCAAGAAATGCAGACGGTAGTCTATAATCAATTGAATATGAAGATATTCATTTTGAATAACAATGGATATCATTCTATTAGACAAACTCAAACAAACTTGTTTAAGCCACCTTTAGTCGGTGTTTGTGATGGTAACGGACTAAGTTTTCCTGATATGGAAAAGATTGCGTTTGCGTATGGGATGCCTTATGTGAGAATCGATTCATTAGACGGAGTGGGCGTTAAAATCGATCAAGTTATTTCATGTAACGGACCAGTTCTATGTGAAGTTATTTTAGATACGAAACAAAACTTTGAACCCAAATTGTCATCAAAGGTCATGCCAGACGGTAAAATCGTTTCTCCACCGATCGATGATATGTTTCCGTTTTTAAGTCGTGAAGAATATGAGTCTAATAAGTATCGGGATGAGGAATAAGACAATGAGGAAAGTATTAATTACCGGTGGATCACGAGGTATTGGCAAAGCAATCGCAGAGCGGTTTGAAGCAAGCGGTTATTGTGTTGTCGCACCCAGTCGCCAAGAAATGGATCTTGCTGACATGGAGTCAATCAATCAGTTTGCGAAAAAAAACAAAGACGAGTATTATGACGTTATCGTAAATAACGCCGGAATCAATGAAGTGAATCTGATCGAGGAAATTACCGATGTTGAGCTAAACAGTATGATGCAGATCAATTTGATTGCTCCAATCATGCTACTGCGTGCGTTTACCGGGAAGATGAAAGAACATCATTATGGTCGTATCATCAATATCGCATCGATATGGGCAGTTGTTTCAAAAGAGGGTCGATGTGTTTATAGTGCAACTAAGAATGGGATTCATGGTGTGACGGCCACTTTATCAGTTGAATTAGCTCCGTATAATATTCTGGTCAATACGGTTTGTCCGGGATTCACATTGACTGATCTAACCAAAAAAAATAATTCGCCTGAAATGATTGATCAGATTACCAAAGATATTCCAATGGGTAGGATGGCTGAACCACAGGAGATTGCCGAAGTTGTCTTTTTTCTTGCTAATGAAACCAATACATATTTGACCGGGCAGAAAATCGTTGTCGACGGAGGTTTCACAGGAAAATGATCATTAAATCAAACATTAAAGACTACCAATTGACGATCGAAGAAAATTTCGATTTCGTTGCCGATTTGATCAAACTGGAAAATGCCTATTATGTTGTTGATAAAGGCTTGTATGACCTTTACTATGATCGTTTATTTAGTCAGATACCTGCGGATAAATTAACGATCATTGAAGCACTTGAAGTTAATAAAACGATTGAAACAGCCTTGATGCTTTGCGAAACCATGACCCAAATTCCGGCTAAACGTAATGCTCATCTTGTTTCTTTCGGGGGTGGGATCATTCAAGATATTACCGGATTTGTCGCTAATATCCTTTACCGCGGGATTCACTGGACTTTTGTTCCTACTACGTTGTTGGCCGCCTGCGACAGTTGCATCGGCGGAAAGACTTCGCTAAATTATAAACAATATAAAAACTTATTGGGTACGTTCTATCCACCCGAAGAGATCCGAGTTTGCTCTTTGTTTTTTAAAACACTCAGCGAGAAAGATTTCTTAAGTGGTTTGGGTGAAGTAGTTAAATTTAACCTTATGTATGGCGAAAAAGGACTCCGACGTATCGAAAGAGACCTTCAGTCACTGTTGAACCGTGATGAACAAGCCCTTAATACTTATTTAGAATCTTCACTGGCGTTTAAAAAACCATTTATCGAAGAAGATGAATTTGATATGGGAGTTCGAATCCATTTGAATTTCGCACACACTTTCGGACATTCCTTCGAAACCGTCAGTCAATATATGATTCCACATGGTACCGCAGTTGCAATGGGTATGATCGCTGCCAATCGCGTTTCTTTATCACGCGGTTACTTAAGTGAAGAGGCAGTTGTAAGTTCAGAAAAGGTGCTTAAACAAATCATTCATGTTGATTTGAGTAAGATCTCATTTAATGTAGATACGATCATTGATGCGATGAGAAAAGATAAAAAACAAACAAGTACCGACCTAACAGCTGTTCTCTTGTTTGATGATATGAAGTTGGGAATATTCAGAGATATAAAAAGAGAAGAGATCGTCGCTAGTTTGAATTCGCTGATCGACTGTTTGAAATAAGATATTACAAAAGGAGACCTACCATGAAACGAATTGTTATCAACGGTCCAACCGGTGCAATCGGAATTGCTTTGATCAACAAGTGTATTGAACAAGATATTGAAGTTCTCGCTATATGCCGAAGAGGTTCAAAACGAATCAACAAGATTCCGGTATCTCATCACGTAAAAGTCGTGGAATGTAGTTTGGATGAACTATCTACGTATTCGAATGAAGAACGATATGATGCCTTTTTCCATTTTGCATGGGAAGGTACGTTTGGTGATTCGAGAAACGACATGTATCTGCAAAATTTAAATGTCAAATACACGCTTGACGCTGTCCAATTGGCCAAACGACTTGGGTGTGCAAGCTTTATCGGGGCTGGTTCGCAGGCTGAATACGGACGTGTTGAAGGCGCATTATCGGCAGGAACACCTGCACTTCCGGAAAATGGTTATGGTATCGCAAAGCTTTGTGCCGGTCAAATGAGCCGCGTATTATGTGGTAAATTGGGAATTAAACATATCTGGGCAAGAATACTCAGTGTTTATGGGCCCAACGATGGAGAACATACACTTGTGATGTCCACCATACGCAAACTGATGAACGGTGAAGCACCTATATTCACAAAAGGTGAACAGATATGGGATTTTCTCTACAGCGGCGATGCGGCTGAAGCACTCCTCTTGATGGCTGAGAAGGGTACACATGGTAAACTTTACTGTTTAGGTAGTGGAGTCGGAAAACCACTTTTTGAATTCATTAATTTAATCAGAGATACTGTCAACCCGCTTGCCTTAGTTGAGTTTGGTGGGATTCCATATAATGAAAATCAAGTCATGTATCTAGTTGCTGATATCGATGAATTAAAAAACGAAACTGGTTTTTCACCTAAAACGGAATTTACCGAAGGCATTCGACTTATTATCAAATCACTTCAATCAGATCTTTCGAAAAAATCTAACTGACTTTACAAGAATGAACATCTAGTTTATTCTTTTTTTTGTTATGTTGTAACTACATGAGAAAATAATCCTCGTTCGTGGTAAAATAATAAAAGACAGGACATAGTTCCAAGGGAGAAATCATTATGAACCCAAACAAAATAAGAATAGCTACGATTGGCACCAGTTGGATCACAGCGGAATTTATCGAGGCGTGCCGACTCAGCGAAAAATTTGACGTCGCTGCCGTATTCTCACGGTCACTTGAACAAGCAAAGAAATTCGCAGATGAAAACGGAGTTGAAAAGACATATACTGACATGAATGAAATGTTAAGCGCAACTGACCTGGATGCGATCTATATCGCGTCACCGAATGATATGCATTTCCCTCAAAGCGTCATGGCTTTGAAAGCCGGTAAACACGTTATCAGTGAGAAACCGATGGTCTCAAACAGCCGTGAGTTTGTTGAACTGACCAAAGTGATCAAAGAGAGCGGAAAATTCTGTTTTGAAGCGATTACGACACGCCATCTGCCTAATTTGAAATTTGTCAAAGAGGGATTAAAAAAAATCGGTCTATTGAAATTAGTTCGTTGCGACATGACACAATACTCAAGTCGTTATAATCTTCTGAAGGAAGGTAAAATGACTAATGTTTTCGATTCCAACCATTCAGGTGGAGCACTTTATGATTTGGGTATCTACACTTTGGCTCTGAATGTGACCTTATTCGGTGAGCCGCAGAATATTACCTATCAATGCAATCAACATGAAAACAGTGTTGATCTATCTGGAATCATGACCATGCGTTATCCGGGATTTTTAATCAGTAATACCTTTACGAAAGACAGCTATGGGAAAAACCAGACTTATTTTGAAGGAGATGGAGGCTATGTATTGGTTGATTCTCAGCCAAGCCGTATTTCAATCGTTGAAGTGAATACGCCTGAAGGTAAGGAACTATTGGGGATCGAACAGAATGAGAACCGAATGATGTATGAAGCCATTGAATTTGCGCGTATCATCAATGAAAAAGACGATGCGGCATGGAAAATCCTGCATCGTCAATCTGAAATTTTGGCTAATATCATGGAAGAGGCGCGAAAACAGGCGGGTATCGTATTCGCTGCGGATAGTCGCTGACATGCAAGTAACCACTATCGTTAGTGTAAGTGCTAAGGATTTCTTTAATTCACTATCACGTAATTTAATGAGAGACATCGCAGTGAATACCGGGAAACATATGACGCTTAAAGAGATCGCGAATGGGTATCGTTATACAAAGGTACTTAAAAAAGACAATGCGCGATCCAATCTTGAAATCAATATCCATAAACTAGCAGCACACAGTGAATATCATGTTTCTTATAAGGGTGCAGCAGGGAATAGTGATATCCATTATCTGTTGGCACCGATCGATGATAGTTCGTGTCGTATCACCTATACCGAAATAAAGAAGCCAATCGGAGTCTTCAAAAAAGTCTTGAATGGCTTGGATGAATCTGTTCTCAAGTTTAGGTATGTGAAGAAAGTAACTTCAAAATTAAACGAGATGGCTTCTAAGATAGAAAAATCAGCATGAGCTGATTTTTTTTACTTGAGTTGGCTAAATACTTCAATGAGGTCTTCATGCAGAACCAGATCAGCGAGACTATCCATGCTTGTTTTTGATTGATTGATAAGTACCATCTTATGACCTTGATAATAAGTGATCAATCCGGCTGCCGGATGAACACGTAAAGAAGTTCCGGCCACGATCAATAGATCAGCTCCGGCGATAGCGTTTTGCGCACGATGGAAAACCGAGTTATCCAAAGCTTCTTCGTAAAGAACAATGTCTGGTTTGAATACGCCTCCGCACAAGCAACGGGGAGCACTATGATGATCACTTGAAGCCAGTGCTATCTTGGCCAAACAACGAACACAGGTGGCGGTCTTCCCATTACCGTGTAGCTCAAGAACATCACGGCTACCGGCAGTTTGATGCAAACCGTCAATATTCTGTGTAATAATTGTTATTTTGCGGCCTTTCTGCTCTTCGGAAGCTAAAACGTTATGGACAGTGTTGGGTAAAGCGTTTGGGAAATACAAATGTTTCCAATAATAATCATAAAATAAGTCAGGAAATTCATGAAAATAGGAAGCACTCAGAATGATTTCCGGTGGAACGTCACTTGCTTGTGTATATAATCCATGTGATGAGCGAAAGTCAGGAATACCACTGGCTGTCGAAACACCGGCTCCACCAAAAAAGACAATGTTAGTGGATTCTTTCCACCATAAGTTAAATTTTTTCGTAAGAATCACCTCTTTTTTCTATTTTAACATACTCTTAACAAGGAACAGAGGTCACTGTCTTTTATTTAGTGCTTGCGGTGTTGTATAATAAGTCTACAAGGAAGGTGTATTTAATGAAATTGGTACTATCTAAAACATATGTGCATACCAGTGCAATGGTAGCTCATATTATTGAGGGACAACTGAAAAGTAAACCTGATTCTATGATTGCCCTGCCTTCAGGTCCAACGCCGGAAGGTATGTATGTACAGTTGATCGATGCTTATAAGAAAGGGGAAGTCGATTTCAGTCAAGCTCATTTTATGGGTGTTGATGAATATGTGGGACTAGGTTTAACTCATCCGCAAAGTGTTGCTAAAAGCATGCATGACCGTTTCTTTACTCCGTGTGATATTCGCCCTGATCAGATCCATTTGTATGACGGAGCGAATGAACCGCAAAATGAAACCAATTCTTGGAATAGTTTTTTAGATCAGATCGGTGGTATCGATTTGGTTGTCAGCGGTATCGGATTAAACGGACATTTGGCGTATAATGAACCCGCCGAATCGCTGTTTCCGCGTGTTCATGTCAATGTGTTAAGTGATACAACAAGGTTAAGTATCGTGAGAGATTTTTCAGATAATAGTGAAGTACCGTCACAGATCATCACACTCGGAATGGGAGACTTGCTGAATGCTCGTAAGATCGTCATCATGGCAACAGGAAATCAAAAATCTTCGGTGGTTCGTCGAATCGTGAACGCCAAATCAGTCAGTACTTTCTTTCCTGCATCATTTCTGATTCTTCATCCACATGCGATCGTAAGCGTTGATGAAGATGCCGGTAAAGAAATCAGTGATAAATACAAGATCGGTGATAATAACTGAACCAGTAAAAAAGGGACACTTTAGAGTGTTCCTTTATTTTTTCATTTCGATGCGAATTTGAAGTTCTGTTTTTTCTTTGTCGGTGATTACTTTTTCTACATAGGTATGTTTAACGAAGCCGGTTTCAATCGCCAACATGATTTCTTCCGTACAACTTTTAGGTAAATAACCCAAAATCTTGGACTGGTTATTAAGCACAAATACCTGAGAGATTGCACCTGTTCGGTTTATCTGCATAAATATTTCTTCGTTGATTTTAAGATTATTGATCAACATTTGACGAAGCGTTCCATCCGGATTCTGACCATCGGTCGAAATCAGACGGACAAGACGATGTTTTGATAAATCATGTATCAACTTTTTATTTTGATTGACGGTAGGTTTTGGTTCTTGTTCTTTATCTTTACGGGATAAATATACAAACATTATTATAATGGCTGCCACAAACAATAGCAGATAGATCAGTATGTCTTTCATGGGAAATCCTCCATAATCATGGTTTTATTATACAACAAAATCAATCAAATAACCTTTAATTATGGTTTTATATAGCCAAATCCTTGAGCTTGACGCAAGGTCAATCGTCCAACTCCGGACGATACTGGTTTTATACCGGGGATCAATTGAGATTCGCTGATATCGTGGGCAGCCATCGCATTACGGCACGCCCATATTTCTGTGTCGCAATTAATGCTTTCCAATAGTTGGTCAGAAAAGTCACTGCCTTGTTTCAAACATTCAATGGCAGGTCCGTTGACCACTAATTCGATCTGATTTTTCATAACACTCATATCATTCATAAGATTCGCAATATTCGCAAGTGTCATCTTTAAGTTAGCTGGATTGTCGGTATGAAATACCGTGTTGGTGACCAAAGGGAAATCATGAGTTAAAAGTTGTTGTATCATCGGTAATACACAGCGGTTTGTATCAATCCAATCCAATTCGGTTAATCGATCGATTTCGATCCATTGGATTTCATCGTAGATTTGCGGATCGAACTGACCGATGGGTTCGATCCAGTAGAAATGAAGAAGAGTCGGTGGGTTAGAATTTTCAACCGGAGTATTCCCCCATAAGGCAGTGATCTTGATTTCTTGCTTACCTTCTTCACGGAATTCACGTACGAGAGCTTCGCGAGATGTTTCGTTGCTTTCAACTTTACCGCCCGGGAATTCCCATTTCCCGCTGAAAGGCTCTGCTTTTCTTTTTCCGACAAGCAGTGAATGATGTTGCTGAATGATCCCGATTGCTACATGTTGTGTCATAGTGTTACCTCTCTAATAAGCATATCACGCTTGTTAATTGAAGTGTAGACGAAGATGCTTTAAAATAGAGTGTAGAAGTAGAGGTATTCTCCCATGAAAGTAGCCCTTTTGTATGATTTTGATAAAACATTGTCCCGAAAGGACATGCAAGAATATGGATTCATTGAATCTTTGGGTGTCGATGATGCCAAAGATTTTTGGGGAATGGTCAGAAAAACGGTTATCGATGAAAATATGGATAGTGTTTTAGCGTATATGTATGAAATGGTCATTCAGGCAAAAAATTCGGGTAAACCGATCACGCAACAATCATTGGCTTCATATGGAAACAAGATTGAATTTTATCCGGGAGTGTCAGAGTGGTTTTCACTTGTCAATGCGATTGGAGCAGGATTCGATATTGAAGTTGAGCATTATATTGTATCTTCCGGACTAAAGGAAATCATAGAGGCGACATCGATTGCCAAGTGGTTCAAACAAATCTATGCCTGTGAGTTTCTGTATGATTTTGCGAAAGAAGCAGTTTGGCCCAAAATGGCTATCAATTACACGGGTAAGACACAGTTCCTTTTTCGTATCAATAAAGGGATCTTGGACATCAGTAATGATGCAGATCTGAACAAGTATACACCTGAAAATAAGCGCCCGATTCCATTTGCGAATATGATCTACTTTGGTGACGGACTGACGGATGTTCCCAGTATGAAATTAGTTAAAACAGGTGGCGGTCATGCGATTGCGATATATCCTCCCGATGAATTGCCTTCTAAGATCACTTTACAATTAGCCACCGATCAGCGAGTTGATTTCTTAGCCGCCGCTGATTACCGAAAAGATGGAGTACTTATTAACATCATTACGGCAATTTTCAAGGGTATTGCTGCTGAGCATGAACTCAGACAACTCAAGTTACAAGAGGAGGACTACAATGAACACGCTTTCTAATTCAGAACGTTTTCTAACTGCATTCGCCGAAATCGAGAGTGCGATGGAGAAAAAAATCAAAGCCGATCGTTATGTCAGTTATTCGGAAATGGTCAGGCGATGTGCAGTGAGTGATAAGAGTTATCATAAATATCAGCGTTATCTTGAAGAATTCGGTGATCTGCGTAATGCGATTGTTCATGAGCGTATTGACGGTGAAGTGGTGGCTGAGCCCCATTTGAAATTGACGGAAGAAATCGAACAGATCGCTAAACTTCTGACACAGCCAGAGAAGGTACGCGATTATTTCCTGCGCAATGTTGAGTTCTGTTATGTGGATGAGATGCTCGCAACAGTACTTGAACGGTTGATGAAAAACCGTTTTTCAAAGATGCCGGTCTATGATCACAGTGAAAAATTTGTTGGTTTGATTACGACGGATGCGATAGCTTATTACCTGGGAAGTAATATCGGAAATATCGAAAAATGTGTACCTGAGGTTACGATCGAGACAATCATGGAATTAGATGATAAATATCGCTCTGTTGGCTTTGTGGATGTGAACACGACGCTATTGAATGTGGTGAATGAATTTGAGAACTCGTTAGTCAAGGGAAAACGTTTGAATGCGGTGATCATCACGCAAGAGGGTGCGATGAATCAAAAGCCTCTCGGTATCGTTACGATGGCTGATCTTCCGATGATTTATGAGCGACTGAACAGAAATCTACTTTAACGAGCTTCGGGTCGTTTTGTTTCGGGAAGGGAAACCATTATGTTTAAAAAATATCTAACGTTACCCAAAGAGGTATGGATTTTAAGTATCGGGACTCTCATCAATAATATTGGGAATGTGACATCACCGTTTTTGACGTTGATCATATCGGTTCGTTTAGGTTTTTCGGCAGAGATCACCGGCTTATTGATTGCCTCAAAAACAATTATTTCACTGATTGGTGTCAGTGTCGGAGGGATTTTGACAGATCGGATCGGTCGTAAAAAGGTAATTGTGATATTCGGTCTACTGGCAGTGATCGGTTATGTGGCGTGTGCGTTTAGTACGTCGATGCCGACGCGCATCATCGGACTATTAGCCATTGTCACTTTTTTCCAAAGTTGCATGGATCCGGCATCAGTTGCACTAATGATGGATGTTGTTGAAACGGGACGCCAACGTGATGCTTTTTCACTTCAGTATATCGGAATCAATATCGGATTTGCCGTTGGACCGCTATTAGCCGGAGTTCTCTATAAGAATGCTCTTGCTTATTTATTCTTGATCGATGGAATCACGTTGGGAATCAGTATTTTGTTGACAGCAGTATTCGTCAAAGAAAAATATCATGAAAATAAAACAGCAACCAAGACGTCGATGATTACTCATGTGTTGAATAATCGTCGCTTGAGTTGGTTTGTGATTTCTGCAATCTTGATTTTCATCGTATTCTTTCAATATTCGTTTGGACTGCCATTACAAATGGAACAATTCTTCGGAATTGACGCAGGAGCTATCTTGTTTGGAACACTCATGTCAGTCAATGCGATCACAGTGGTTCTTGCGACGGTAGTTGTTATGCATGCGGTAAAAAATATCAGTTATCGCGACACTATCGTAGTGGGATCGTTTTGTTATGCGATTGGGTTTGGGCTTTATGGCATTTCATCTACGTGGATGTTAGCAGTTATTGCTACGATTGTTTGGTCACTGGGAGAAATCTTGGTATCGAGTACCGTTAATCCATATATCTCGGAAATCAGTCCGCCGGAACTTCACGGACGTCTATCAGCGATATTTCCATTCATCCGACGCTTGGCTGCTTTTATAAGTCCGTTAGTAGGAGGTTGGATTATCGCTACACTTGGAATGGGTTATCTCTGGCCGATACTCGCTATTATCGCACTCAGTGCGGGATTCATACTTAAGTTTATCGCAAAATAGAGGTATCTTCTTGAATAAGAAGAAGTATTTGTATATAATTAGTTAGTCGATTGACTAATAAGGAGGACTCATATGGAAGAGCATGATCTTAGTTCTCAATATCGTACATTGACTCGACTGCATCGCAGTCTTGTTCAACAATATCTGGATCCTTATGGTTTGTATCTGGGACAACCTCGGTTGCTTTTCTATATTCAGACCCATGAACGTGTTACTCAAAAGAAATTAGCTGAAGTAATTGAAAATACCAAAGAATCCGTATCTGTTAGTATCAAACGTCTTGAAAGTGCAGGGTTTGTGGAAAGTCGCGTGAATCCCAACGATAAACGTGAAAAGTATTTGTATCTAACAATCAAGGGATCTGAAGTAGCGGATGAAGTCCATCAGCAGTTTCATATTTTGAATGAAGCGATGTTTGAACCATTAAGTCAAACCGAAAGAAGCGAAATATCCGGAATGTTCGATCGCATGATCGACCGTTTATCGGTCTATAAAAAGGAGGGTAAATAAATGAAACGATGGTTTTCCTATTTTGAAAAGCAACTTCCTATCGCAATTTTCGGCACCATCCTGACAGCTTCAGTCGTACTGATTGAATTGACTCAACCCAAATTGATGGCACTGATCGTGGATACAGGGATACCGACGAAAAATGTTGGATTGATACTCAATACCGGAATTAAAATGGGATTATTAGCCCTTGTCGGCGCTACGTTAGGGGTAGGTAGTGTTATCTGTGCTGCAATTGCCAGTAATAACTTTGCTTCCCGTCTTCGTCATGAAGTGGTCAATCGTATCCAGACATTCTCTTCGGTTGAAATGGATCATCTGACAACATCCTCGTTGATCACACGATGTACAAATGATATTAATTTCATCCAATCAACGGTACTTCAAAGTCTTCGGATGTTGGTGCGTGCCCCGGTAATGTTGATTACAGCTGTTATTATGGCCTATTTAACGAACAAAACCATGTCATTGGCTATATTCGGAGCCGTATTATTATTAACGGTGTTACTCTACGTGTTACTAACAAAAGGCTACCCGTTGTTTGTTGTGATGCAGACAGCATTGGATCATGTGAATCGTTCTTTACAGGAAGGTCTTATCAATATTCGTGTGATCAAATCATTTGTTCGCGAAAAACATGAAGATACGCGTTTTTCTATCACGAATGATGAGCTGATGAAGGCAAGTCGCAAGGCCAATAGTTTGATGGCTCTTTTGAATCCAACCATGATGTTAGTTTTAAATGGATCGACATTGGTTGTCATGGCGTATGGAGCCCATCTGATTCTAAATACACAAACACTGAAAATCGGTGAATTGATCGTCTTTATCAACTACATGGCTTTCACATTGAATTCAATGATGATGCTTTCTATGACATTGACGATGTTCTCCAGATCAAAGGCGTCTTTTCAACGTATCAATCAACTCTTTCTTATTGATTCGGAAATCGGTGATGATTTTTCGGTCAGTAACGAACAAGTGACGAATGGTAAATTAGAATTCAAAGATGTTAGTTTTCGTTACAACCATGATAGTGTCGTTGCTGATCTCGAACAATTAAATTTTACTGTTGAGGCAGGGCAGAAAATTGGCATTATCGGATCGACCGGCAGCGGTAAAACAACCCTACTTAAGTTGGTCGTACGGTTATTGAATCTCAAAGAAGGCGATATTCTTATTGATGATCGATCGATCCGTTCTTATTCGTTGAACGCACTTCGTCGTTCGATTGGTGTTGTACCCCAAAAAAACATCTTGTTCAGTGGAACGATCGCCGAGAATCTGCGTTGGGGAAATCCACTTGCGACCGATGAAGAATTGTGGCAAGCACTGGAAGCTTCAAGTATTGCTACCTTTGTAAAGAGCCAATCGTTAGGTTTGGATAGTCGAGTCGAGCAGGGAGGAAATAACTTTTCCGGTGGGCAGAAACAACGTCTGTGTATCGCACGGGCATTGGTGATCAAACCTAAAATATTGATTTTAGATGACAGTACAAGTGCTGTCGATGGAGCTACCGAGAACAAGATCAAAGAAACATTTAATAATCTTTACCAGGATACAACGATATTGATGATTGCGCAAAAAATCTCCAGTGTCAAAGATGCAGATCGAATCTTGGTGTTAGATAACGGTCGAATAGTGGGATTTGATGATCATGATCACTTACTAAAATCGAATGAGATCTATCGTGAAATTGTTGCTTCACAATCAGGAAGAGGTGATCTAAGTGGCCAATGAAGTTAAGCCGGAGCGCACCGGGGCAATGATGCCGGGTCGAGGAGCCATCTACGGAGGTAAACCCAAAGATACGAAATCAACCTTGAAACAGGTATTGAAAGTGTTGGGTAAAAACCAAAAAATGCTGGTGATTGTCATGATTGCTACCGTTATCTCAACTTTATGTATGTTGGCAGGAACGTATGCTATTCGGCCTTTGATCAACCAAATTGAAGCGACCCTTAACTCAACGCTCAGTATCGGTGATTTCTTTAGCTGGTTGACGCTCTTTCTGATCGTTTTAGGTGCGATCTATTTATTGCAAGTGTTGATGACGTGGTTACAGACACAATTGATGGTTAGAGTGAGTCAAAAGACGGTCTATCAATTACGGAAAGACCTGTTCAATCATGTGTTGCATTTACCCGTTAGTTTTCATGACACCCATACCCATGGAGAATTGATGAGTCGTTTTACCAATGACATCGATTTGATCAGTGAAGCGATCACCAATAGTGTCTCTTCACTGTTAAACAGTACGTTGACATTGGTGGGTACGATCTTGATGATGATCTACTTGTCACCGACACTTGCGATCATTACAATCATTGTGTTACCATGTTTTTCATTTATTATTAGTAAGATCGTTAATCAAAGTAAAAAATATTTCCGTAAACAACAAGCAGCAATCGGTGATCTTAATGGGTTTATCGAAGAAGCAATGGAAGGCCAGCAAGTCAATCAGTTGTTCTGTCACCAATCACAGGTTATATCTCAATTTGACGAATTTAATGAACGTTTTAGACTAGTCGCAGTACGCGCTCAATCATGGAGCGGTATGATGATTCCACTGATGATGAATCTCAATTCAATCAACTATGCGATCGTTGCGGCATCCGGTGGTTATCTTGCGATCGTAGCCGGTCTCAGTATTGGGGCACTGGGTGCATTCGTTAACAGTACCCGTCAATTTGCCCGTCCTCTCAATGAAATCGCCATGCAATATACAACGATACAAGCGGGTTTAGCAGCCGCCGAGCGAATATTCGAAATCATGAAACTGCTTCCCGAACAGGAAAATGAGCAAGCTAGTGCTATTTCGTCAGCAGAAGGCTATGTTCGTTTCGATCAAGTGGTCTTCGGTTATGTGCCGGAAACGAACGTGTTAAAAAATGTAAGTTTTTACGCTAAACCGGGCCAAAAGATTGCTATTGTCGGCTCGACTGGAGCTGGAAAGACGACGATTACTAATCTGATCAGTCGATTTTATGATATCCAAGAAGGTGTCATCTCACTGGACGGAAAAGACATTCGTGAAATCAACCGGGATTGTCTCAGAAAACAAATGGCGATGGTTCTTCAAGATACACATCTCTTTACCGGATCAGTCATGGAAAACATCCGTTATGGCAATCTAGACGCAACGGATGAAGAATGTATGAAAGCAGCTAAAATGGCCAATGCACATAACTTTATTATGAAACTACCCAATGACTACCAAACAGTCATTACCGGTGACGGTAATGAACTCTCACAAGGTCAGCGACAACTCTTGAATATTGCTCGGGCAGCAGTTGCCAATCCAAAAATACTGATTCTGGATGAAGCAACATCGTCAATTGATACTCGAACGGAAAGAAGTATTGAGAAAGGTATGGACAGACTGATGGAAGGGAGAACGACCTTTGTGATCGCTCACCGACTTTCCACGGTTCGACATGCAAATGCGATATTGGTAATCGAAAACGGTCAAATCATTGAACGCGGAGATCATGAAAATCTCTTGGCACAAAATGGTAGATATGCTTCATTGGTTCTTGGACAAAGTGAACTCACATAAAAACAGGCTTTTTTTAAGCCTGTTTTTATCGCTATAGATTATTTTTGAGATCAACAGCTGCGAACGGTTGTCCATGTGATGGACAAATTCTACCGATATTATAGGATAGGATCTTCTCCCAACTCTTCATGACCATCTCACAATCTTGTAGGATCAACGGTTGGTAAGGAGCCCCTAAAAAATTTAACATATTACGTGCAGCATCTCCAATATAAGCTGTGTCTTTGATAATCACAGACAAACTATCAAGCGTATGACCGGGCGTCAGAATCAATTTACCGGAAACATTCGCGTTAAATATGAAATCTCTATCATTGCTGATAAGCACATCATTGGATTCAAGTTCATAGGGTGAAAAGGAAGAACCGATCCGTTGGTTGAAACGCTTGTAGATACGTGCAACCATTTCTACATTAGGGTGAGAGAAATGTTCCATATCACTCATCTGATTGTGACCCTCACGCAGAAATTTCGCGCAAGTTGACGTCATGATAAAAGAAATGGATGGATTTGTTTTTTTGATTTCACACAGATTACCAGAATGGTCATTATGATGGTGCGTGAGAATAAGATGGGTACAGTTGGCCCATTCAAATCCTCTCGATGTAAGTTTTTTTGTTATATTATCAAAATCATTTTGCATTCCGCTGTCGATCATAATAAAGGCATCCGGTTGTCCAATGAGATAAAGTCTGGTTTGTGAAGATAAAAAAGATTGCATGCACGAAGCCTCCCCGATCTTGGTTTATTAGTCAATCAATCTAGTTTCAGTATACGATTAACTATGTGTTTTGACAAACACTAACCGATTTCAAAACAATAAATAGTTTTTTCTGAGAGTGTAAAATAAGTTGTGTGAATTCAGAATTTTGAAAAATAAAGGGACATATCTGCTAGGATAAAGTTGCGAAACAACCCAAGGAGATATGCCCATGTCCAATTCTACCTTAGATTTATTGAAATTACTATCCTCAC
>JBBRCP010000017.1:0-25588 GCA_038204785.1 Erysipelotrichales bacterium | reverse complement strand
ACTATCGGCTCGTTGATATTATGTGAAAATCTCAAAGAGATCCAAACACTTTTTGAGCAATCTTATTCATATACAACCAAAGTTCATTTATTACTCGAAGAAATGAAAAAAGCGGATGCGAACTATCAAGAAAGTATCGTTGAATCAACTACACCTAAAAACGAAGCTGCACGCAAGAAGTCGATTTCTCTTCAAGCGAAGTTATTGCAACTGGAAGAAAATGCCGCAAAGAACCGTGAAAAAGCACGGGAACTTCGTACACAAGCGTTTTCATATCGGAATAAGAAGATCCTACCGATCACTGAATTGACACATCAACAAGAATATCAAGATAAATTAGACAGTAACTATGAATCGGGAATCAATTTATCGAAATTGACCAATCGTGAAATGCGTCCGATCCGCAAAGAAATGCAGATGATTTTCCAAGATCCGGCAGCGAGTTTGGATCCTCGTCAATCGATCGGCAGTGCGATTGAAGAAGTATTCATCATCAACAGTGAATACTCACACGAAGTTCGTCGTGAAAAAACAATGGAGTTATTGGAAAAGGTAGGGCTCAAACGTGAGTACTACTATAGTTTTCCGCATGTGCTAAGCGGCGGTCAGAAACAACGTGTTGGAATTGCCCGAGCGATTGCGCTTAATACGAACTTTGTGGTACTCGATGAAGCTGTATCGGCACTGGATGTCTCGGTTCAAGCGCAGGTACTTCAATTACTTCAAGACCTATCCGATGAATACCATCTGACCTATTTCTTCATCACCCATGATCTGGGGGTCGTTAAACACTTCTGTGATCGTATTTTAGTCATGTATTTAGGTAACACCTGTGAACTGGGTAATAGTAAAGATCTCTTCAGTACACCATTACATCCCTACACAAAGTCACTTCTGGCAAGCGTTCCGCGACCGACGGTACATCGTGACCGTGAAATGGATGAAGTCCTACAAGGTGAAGTACCGAGTGCTACCAATCCGCCGAAAGGTTGCCCGTTCCATACACGGTGTTCATCCTGCATGGAAGTGTGCCGATCGGTCCGTCCTTCCTACACGGAAGCATTACCGAATCATTTTGTAGCATGTCATTTATATCCGAATCAGGGGGAAAACAATTATGAAGTTTGATCTAAATTTTCAACCATATACCTCGAATCGATATCCGATCGTAGCACGTAACGGTATGGTTGCGACCGGATCGCCATTAGCTTCAGCGGCCGGGTTAGAAATTTTACGCAAAGGTGGTAATGCGGTCGATGCAGCGATCGCAACAGCGGCGGCTCTGACTGTTGTTGAACCGACGGCGAATGGGATCGGAAGTGATGCATTTGCGATAATATGGATGAAGGATCAACTCTACGGACTCAATGCCTCCGGTTATGCGCCGCAAAATATCTCAATCGAAAAAGTGCTCGAAAAAGAAGGCAACATTTCTGAAATGCCAACTTTCGGATGGACACCTGTCACGGTATCCGGCGCTCCAAAAGCGTGGGCAGAACTCTCAAAACGATTTGGTAAACTCAGCCTCAGCGAATGCTTGGCTCCTGCAATAACCTATGCACGTGAAGGTTATCCAGCGGCCCCCGGTCTTTCACGGATGTGGAAAAGAGCCCTTAAACGATATACCGATGTCTGCAATGGTAAAATCGAGTTTGATGAATGGTTCAAGACATTTACTTTTGAGGGTCAAGCACCGGAAGTAGGTCAATTGATCAAATTACCAAACCACGCTAATACCCTCGAAGAAATCGGATCCACCAACGCAGATAGTTTCTATTCCGGAAATCTCGCGGATAAGATCGTAGCGTGCAGTGATAAATTCGGTGGTTTTATGAGTAAACAAGATTACTCAGATTACCAAGTTAGTTGGGTAGACCCGCTTAAAGTGAATTATCGCGGTTACGATATTTGCGAAATTCCACCCAACGGTCAGGGCATTGTAGCGTTAATGGCGCTTAACATCTTAAAAGAATTCAAGTTCGACAAGAAAGAATGTGTCGATACTTATCATAAACAATTTGAAGCGATGAAAATGGCATTTAAGAATGGAATGTATTTCGTAACGGATCCCGCACACATGAAAGTGAGCCCGCAATCCTTGATCGATCCTGCCTATGGCGCATCGATGTCTAAGGAGATCACAGATAGTGCACAATCACCCGAAATCACGCAACCCCCCACTTCCGGAACGGTTTATTTATGTACGGCCGATGGTGAAGGGAATATGGTCTCCTACATCCAAAGCAATTATATGGGTTTTGGCAGTGGTATCGTTGTTGAAGGCACCGGAATTTCCTTGCAGAATCGCGGTCATGATTTCTCGTTAGACAAAACTCACGCAAATGTTCTGGCACCTCGTAAGAAAACCTATCATACGATTATTCCCGGTTTCATTATGAAAGATAATAAAGCGATTGGACCCTTCGGTGTCATGGGTGGTTATATGCAACCGCAAGGACATGTTCAAGTAGCGATGAATCTGATCGATTTCGGACTAAACCCTCAAATGGCACTGGATGCTCCGCGTTGGCAATGGATAAAAGGTAAGAAGTTTATGGTAGAAAACACCTTTGATAATGCGATTGCCAAACAATTGGCTGAGCGTGGTCATGCGATCGAAATCGCTTTGGATAATGTAGTTTTCGGACGCGGACAAATCATTATCCGAATGGATAACGGAACCCTGATCGGTGGATGCGAATCTCGTACTGATAGTAATATTGCCTGTTACTGATACATAAAACAAAGGCTGGCGGAATAAAATAGAGAAGATAAAACAGTTGCTTTATTGCGCAAAAAAAGAGACGATAATCGTGGTCAATCAACCATTCAACTCATATAAGTATAATAAAATATTATAATATGAATCAAAATAATGTATTATACATATAGTTACAGTAGGTTTAAAATGAAAGCGGAGGTAGTAATATGAATCAACCCGGATATTTCGAGCTTGCATGGTCGTTTTTCAAAATCAATTTAGTTACTTTCGGAGGTGGTTATTCCATCGTACCGATCATCAGTAAAACGTATGTAGAAAAAAAGAAATACATCGAAGAAGAAGACATGCTGAATATGATCGCGCTGGCACAATCCTGCCCGGGTGCAATGGCTGTCAATACATCGGTTCTTGTCGGTTACCGTTTACGCGGTAAACTCGGAGCGCTTGTTTCGCTGATCGGTGCTATATTACCACCACTACTTATCATCACGATCATCTCGTATTACTACACCGCATTTCAGTCTAATATGCTGATCCAATCTGTCCTTAACGGGATGCGTGGAGCTGTCTGTGCTGTAATGCTTTATACATCCATAACGATGGCTAGAAACGCACTTAAAAAGAATGTCGTCTTCTCGGGATTATTGTTACTTGGGGCGTATACGTTCGGTGTCTTTACGAAGATCTCGACGATCTATATCATCTTGGTTTGCGGTTTCATCGGTTATATCTATTTCTCGGTCATCAAGAAAGCCAAAGGTGATCAAGTATGAGTCTACTGTGGCAATTATTCGTCGCTTTCATGACGATCGGTGTTTCAGCCTTCGGCGGTGGATATGCGGTTATGCCACTGATCCAACGCTACATCGTTGAACAGAATCACTGGCTTACGCTGATCCAATTAGCGGATGTCACAGCGATCTCGCAAATGACACCGGGGCCGATCATTCTGAATTCAGCGACTTTCGTCGGTGTTAAACTGGCCGGTATTCCGGGCGGAATCGTCGCAACAATCGGTTCTGTGCTTCCTTCCTTTATTATTGTTTTGATCCTTGGTTACTTCTTCTTCAAAAACAGTAAACTCGATTTCGTTCAGTCGATCTTAAAAGGATTACGTCCGGCCATTGTCGGTTTAATTTTGGTAGCGTGTTTCTCCTTGATGAAAAGTTCACTGTTTGATGGTGTCTGGCCGTGGAACATGGATACATCGGCTATTATTAACTATAAAGCATTGTTTGTGTTCGCTGTTGCGATGGTCATCAACATACGTTCGAAGCTGGATACACTCGGTATCGTCGCAATCGGAGGGCTCATTGGACTGGTACTCTACTTTATTTAATTTCACAACTACCTAAAGACCATGAGATAGCTTGTGGTTTTTTTACGGTAATTTCATAAAGAAAAGGACATAACTCGAAAGTATGTCCTTTTCAAAAGGGAGGAAACTAAACAATATCCATTAGTCGGCTACATGCTTTTTAAGTGCTGAACGTATAGCACCCGGACCTGCCATCATCTTGGTGAAATCGTTAACTACAAGTTCACCAAGACCGGCCTGAATCAAATCGATTCCGAAAATCGCTTCATTTGAAAGTATCGGAAACAAGATGTCAGTAAAAGGACCGGATTGACCCAAAGATAGTCCATCGAGTTGGTGGCTCAAGGATTCAAGCATTGGATCTGCGCTGACAATGAAGAAATTTCCATTGTCGTCTATACGTAACAAATATCGGCACCAGGCGGCTAACACGAACGGAATCAATCGGAGTCGCGACACATCCAATTGTTCACTGGAAAGATAGGCTTTAATCGTCTCACCGAAACGAATCGATAATTTTTGTGAGGTATCGGTGGCGATACGTTGAGGAGTATCCGGCATAAACGGATTCGGAAAACGAACCTGTAAGACTTCATCGAGAAAGGCTTTAGGAGATAGAATGAGTGGATCGACAACGACCGGAAGACCCTCTTTATACCCGATGATCTCAACTAATTTGTTTAGATCCTTATCTTTCATCTCGTCACTGATCTTTGTATAGCCAAGTAGACACCCAAAGATCGCGAGGGCGGTATGAAGAGGATTCAGACAGGTACACACTTTCATTTTCTCTACTTTATCGACGGTCGACCGATCGGTGAAGATGACACCAACTTTTTCTAAAGCCGGACGTCCATTAGGAAAATGATCCTCAATAATCAGATATTGAGCTTCTTCTGCATTTACAAACGGAGCAGCATAGGTATTCTTCTGCGTGATGATACATGCGGTATCTTCGAATCCAACATCTTCCAACATTCTTTCGACACTGCTATCAGGACGAGGCGTGATCTTATCGATCATACTCCATGTGAAAGAAACACATGTTGGATCATCAATATATGCGCTGAATCCTTTTTCCGCAAGACCTAACTCAGTCCATCGATATGCAAACGTATGAATCGCTTCATAAAGCTTCGTACCATTGTGTGAACAGTTATCCAGACTGACGAGTGCGATCGGATGTTTTCCATGAATATATCGTTGTAGTAGCAAGGCAGCGATTATACCGATATAACTGTGCGCAGAAGCGGGACCAGTATTGAGGTCTTCTTGGACAGCAGGCAGTAATTCACCGTTTCCACTCACTAAATTATACCCTTTTTCTGTGATTGTGAAACTCACAATTTGTAAGTCGGGATCAATGAAGATTTCTTTAAGACGAATGGCATCGTTAGGAGTACTTCCATCGACTTTCAGAGATTCGGCGATACTACCAATCACGGTCTTTTCAATCGAACCATCTGCTTTTAATGTAACCAATAAACTCAGATTATCATGCGGTTGATATAGACGATCAATGATCTCGGTATCGTAACCTTCTACGACGATGATCCCCGATTTGGCTAATCCTTGATCCAAAAGCATTTGTTGAAGAACTGCCGGGAAAGCGCGAAAGATATTACCGGCGCCGAAATGAACCCAAGCCGGGTGTTCATGAGTATACTTGATCATTGCTTGACGATCGAATTTCGGTAGTTGAATAGCGGCTTTTCGCCAAACTTCTGTTCTTGTCAGTTCGGCATTATTTAATTTCATCATCTAACCCTCCCATCGTTTATTTTTGAGTTTTATTGATAGCTTCCCAAAGTCCGTTCAGATAAGTACACCCTAGTGCACGATCATATAAACCATAGCCCGGCATGGCCACTTCTTTCCAGATAGCTCTTCCGTGATCTGGGCGGAGCGGACCATCAAAGCCAATTTCATAGAGGGCTTTCATGATCGCAAACATATCCAATGAACCATCCGTGGAAAGATGAGCAGCTTCTTCGAAATTACCTTTAGCGTTATATCGGATGTTGCGTACGTGAGCGAAATGAATCCTTCCGCGCAACGCATGGATGATATCGACGATATCATTATTCGGATTAGAACCCAAAGAACCGGTACATAAAGTAACACCATTCATCGGATGATCGACTGAATGGATCAAGCGCAATAATTTTTCTTTACTGGTCACGATACGCGGTAAACCATAGACTGGCCACGCCGGATCATCCGGATGAATGGCCATCTTAATATCGTATTTCTCGCAAACAGGCATAATCTTCTCAAGAAAATATTGAAGGTTAGCGAATAATTTCTCTTCGTCGACCCCTTTAAACATCGCAAATAACTCTTGGATATGAGCCATCCGATCAGGTTCCCATCCCGGTAACACAAAACCATTCGACATTTGATCGATGGATTCAAAGATATGGTCAGGATCGATCTGCGAAATGATCTCTTCGTCATACGCTAACACAGTGGACCCATCAGTACGCAGTTTAGCAAGATCGGAACGTGTCCAATCAAAGACGGGCATAAAGTTATAACAAACCATATCAATCCCTTCTAGGCCTAAGTGTTCAAGAGAAGTAATATAATTTTGGATATAACCATCTCGTTCCGGTGTACCGGCTTTAATGGAATCATGAATATTCACACTCTCGATTCCAGCAATCCTGAGTCCCGCTGATTCAACTTCTGTTTTCAATGCATGAATCGCTTCCTGTGACCAAACGTCACCCGGTTTTGTATTATATAAAGTTGTGATAACACCGGTAACACCGGGTACTTGTCTAATTTGGTTGAGAGTGACAGAATCAAACTTTGATCCAAACCAACGCATCGTCATTTCCATGATGAGTAATTTCCTTTCACTGAATGATTATAAACCCAAAAGTTCGCGGACTTTTAGAACACCGAGCTCAGGACTGCTTACTACCGGTATCTTGATATCCGAAAGTAGCGGAAGCATGACAACCATACTGCCTTGAGCTAACACGATCACATCATTATCTTCTTGTGCTTTCAGAATGGCTTCTTTGACTAAACGGTTATGTGTTTCACGATCTCCACTCATCAAAGTAGCTAACGCACCGTCAACCAAATAAGGTGTAACGATAACCTCTTTACCAAGAATAGCCGCTTTATCATTCACGAGTTGACAACTGGGATGGACTGTTGAAGAAACAGTCGCGATAACAGCGATCCGTGAACCAAGTGAAACAGCTTTTTCAGCCATCGCTTCATCCACTCTAAGTACCGGAATATCCACTGTCTTCGCAGCGATTCCGGCAGCCAATCCAACGGATGAACATTGATTGAAGATCAAATCAGCTCCAACTGCTTTGGCTTCCCTAAAATAAGTGACCATTCTTTCAGTAATGTTTGGGGTGATAGCTCCGTTTTTACTGACTTCAGCCAACAGACTGTCGTCTACGATATGATTGATGCTGACTTCGGGAATCAATCGCGCAAAACGTTCTTTAAGATCTTCTACAGATACAAAACTTGTATGTACGATGACTACTTTCTTCATTGGGTTTCCTCCGTTAATTCATTCAATAAATCCACTAAAGAGTCATCCGTTCCGATGTTTCCCGGAAAGATGATATAGGGTAAGCCGATGTATTTTCCGTTCTCGATTTTCCATACCGGCACACAAGCTAAGATCTGACCGAGAACGAGGGCTCTTGAAACCCCTAAACTTTTCGTTCCGATATCACTCGAAGTGATACCTCCCTTTGAAATAATAAAACGCGGCAAGACAGTCAGGTCTTTAACGACACTCATAAGTGCGAAAGCAATCTCACGCGTCATCGATAACTGTTTTTCTGGATCATTTCCGCTGAAATCAACACGTTCCCGACGTGTACTCACAACGACTGAAGTCCCGTTTCGCAATAAGGCATCGATCGATTTCGTGACTCTGCGGGTCTCACTCTCCAATTCATGAGTAAGAACGAGGTGCTGGTCAAACTCAATAAAGACGATGTTTTTCGCAGCTTGTTTCAAATGCTGTAACTGCCGAGTCGTTTTACTGACATGACTGCCAATGACGATCAGTCCGCCATGATGATTTTTCGGATCGACGACTTGTGATCTTTGTAAGAGCGGCGTTTGGGTACAGTCAATAAATGAATTGATGAATGAAGCAGATGTACGAAACAGAAATCTTTTCCCGGTGTCCAGAGAACGATAGAGTGCGATCGTAAACACCATCATATCACTTTGCTCGACAGCGTTGACGATCACTTTATTGAAAGAATTTACCTGATTGAGTTTAGCCTCTATTCCGTTTATATCACCGTTTCTCAACTCTTCAAGTGAGATACCGGTGATGTCTGCAGTGCTGTATTCCCCAAGTGTTTTTTCTTCGATCCATTCCTTTAAATCAGCTGATTTATAACCGAAAGTCTTATCTTTTGCATAATCAGTCTCATTACAAGGGATCCACTGATCTCCCTCCACTACATAATGAACGTCGTTCACAGTGAATCTGTTTCCACCGAACAACGCCGGAATTAGGATCTCTCCGTCATACGCAACATCCATGCTTTCGTTGAGAATCTGTGTTTCCAAAGGATAGTGTTGGCGCAATGTTGAATCGGTACGACTGATCAATTGAAAGGGTATTGATAATTCTTTGCTTATTTTAGTGAGATTTTCAGCGATTTCACGATGTAATATTGTAGTTTCTTCGGGAAACAAACTACGAGAATTCGTTAAAATAAAGAAAGTTCGATGAGCATCGTTAAAAGCTAATCGTAATGTGTCCAGATCATAAGCCGTATATACATACAAATCATGGATCGTTTGGATACCCGTTGGGTCATCATCCAAGATCACAACTTTTTCATGCGTACGTTGGGCGACAGCATCGTGTAAGCGATTTTTCATCAATTCGATATCATAGCGGATCGGATCTATTTTCGGTTTTTGATACATGAATAAGCCTCCTACTTCTATTATAGTGTCTCTATCCTTATCTAATGAAAATTTTTGGGCAGATTGCGAGCGTAAATATTTTGGATTTTTCATGTATAATGGGAATAGATAAACAAAAAACTACCGCATTAATTTTAGTAAATCAAAATACTCACTCGTTATTACTTGTGATAATCTAAACTTGAAGAAAAGGAGGTGACTCAATGAAAGAAGAAAAATCTCAATACTATTTCAGACAAATTCTTGACTACCTGTTAAAACATGAAGTTGTATCAACCCAAAAAATCGCGGAAGAGATTGGTTTATCCGAGAAAACAGTACGTGTAAAATTAGACGGCTTGGAAGAATACCTAAAACAAAATCGTTTAGGCGAACTTGTACGCAAACCACGCGTCGGTATTTGGCTTAAAGTCGATGACTCACAACGGACGACGCTGACCAATGTAATGTTGAATGATGATTCGACCTACTTTGTGACCGAGAATGACGATCGCGTAGCACTAACCATCAAACGACTCTTACGCAATGTTAACGGGAACTGTACGACAACAAAGTTAGCGGCTGATTTATATCTAAGTGCGCCAACCATGCTTAAAGTAATCAAAGAAGCTGAAAATCATTTAGCGAAATTTCATATTACGCTTAAACGAGTTCGAAACAAGGGTCTTGAACTTGACTATACAGAAAGTAGTTATCGTTTCGCTGTAAAGTCGATCATTATTCAAGAAAGTAAAGACGAATCGGTTGAAGAGTTGATCAATTACTTTATGCCCGGTATCGACAGTTCTTTGATTCGTAAAACGATCTTGGAAACTGAAAATGAATGGGGTGTCGAGTTTACGGATGGTTCATTCATTGATTTACTGATCCTTGTGTGTTGTGCCGTCTATCGAAATTCGATTGCGAAAAGTTTTGCGACATCAGCTCAGGAAATCGTGATTCTTGAACGACACAATGAATACGCTTTTGCCCAAGCAATCTTTCAGCGCTTGAGTAAATCTCTTCAAATCTCGATCTCACAGAATGAAGTTGCCTTTTTATCGATACAAATCCTATGTAGTAAAGTCATTGGAAAAAATGTCATGTTTGTCCCTTCGAGGTATGTTCAGGAATACGACAGTAATCTGGAGATCTTCGCAGAAAAGCTGATCGATATCGTAGGTAACATTTTAAATGTGGATCTCTCAAAGGATACTGTTTTATATCAAGGTCTACTTTCACATTTGCGTCCAACGATTTTCCGCTTACGCTATGGACGTTCAATGGCCAATTCGTTGGTTCAGACGATCAAGAGCGAATATAAACAGGTTTTCCGTTCTGTTTGGGCAATTTCAGTATTATTCGAGGAATACTACAACCTGAAAGTCACAGAAGATGAACTTGGGTATATTGTATTGTACATCCAAGCAGCCGTTGAACGGAAAGAACATCCGTTGCATGTTGTTTTGGCAAGTCACTTAGGAATGAGCCATAATCAGTTGTTGTGTGAACGCGTTCGAAAGAATTTTCCGGATATCCAAGATATCGAAGTTGTCACCTTGCATGAATTCAAGATCGATAAGTTCACTCATGCTGACGTGATCTTGACAACAGAATCGATGAATGTCCATGATCCGCGAATCATCGAGATCGATCATATGCTGACACAACAAGGTGTTCATAAGTTGAAAATGCACTTAATGGCTATTTCGTTGCAACGTGTTGAAAAGGAACCTCGATTCGACAGCCGTTGTCATCAGTTATTTGAACCTGATCTGATCTTTACCCACTTAAAGGTCAACAACAAAGAAGAACTTCTAAAAATCCTGACTTCTCATTTAGTAAGAAAAGGGTATGTTACACGAAAATACCATGCTACGGTATTAGAACGTGAGACTGCTACGTCGACCTCTGATGGTAACCGAGTAGCGATTCCGCATGGTAATCAGAATGAAATCAATGAAGCTAAGATCGTCATTGCCACACTTGATCATCCGATCCATTGGTATGAAGAAGATGATGTTGATGTCATTTTCCTGCTGGCCGTAAAGATGAGCAGCCAAGAAGAAACAGAGATTACTAAATTATTCTATAAGCAGTATATCAAACTCGTGGAAACCGATGAAGCTGTTGAAGTACTCAGAAGCTTCACGAATAATATCGATTTCTATAAATTTCTAATTCGATAGTCAGGAAGGAACTAAATATCTATGGAACTAAAGAAAATACTCGATTCCCGAATTGTTGACTTGCATATGAAAGCCAAAACGAAGGAAGAAGCTTTAAATCATCTGGCAGGATTACTAAATAAAGCAGGCTATGTCGGCGATTGCCAACAGTTTGTTGCAGACATTTATTTACGTGAAAAAGAAGGTGTCACCGGTATCGGCAATTATATTGCGATACCTCATGGTAAATCAGATTCCGTAGCGAACGTTGGAATTGCGATCGGTAAACTCGATAAAGCAATCAAATGGGAAACATTGGACGGAAAAGGTGTTAAGATCATCTTCTTGTTCGCTGTCTCAAACAATAACGAATATGCGCAAAACCACTTAGGCCTATTAGCTCAGATCGCCGGTAAATTAGGCAACGATAAAGCCATTGCTTCACTTCAGAAAGTCAAAACATTTGATGAACTTGTTGCTGTGTTTATGTAATATGTCGGTTTAAACCGTCAAAATCATTCAAATTAACTTAAGTATGAAACTGGGAGTTCAAGAAATGAACCTTCAGTTTTCTGCCCATCAGCAATAAAAAAAGGAAATCAAGATTACTTGATTTCCCGAGGATACGATGGATTCAGAACTTAATAAAAGCCGCAATCACAAAGGCAACAGTCATAAAGACATAACCGAGATAAAGAACGGTTTTTTCTTTTTGCGAATAGACATTGTCCGGTTGCGAGATTTGGCGTTTCTGGAAAAGGATCTTTGCATATGAGATCGCAATCATCCCAACAATGATGAGTCCAAACATAATCAAATTTCTTATCATCGTGATTTCTCCTTATCAACGTTAACAACTGTAACTCATAGTAGCACAGATTCTTTAGGAATGGAATCATCACTTTACAAGCAAGAATTAGGTTCCAACTGAGTCAATGAATAGAATCGAAAATCCTAGATAACTCAAAAAGTACTGTATTAAAAAGTACGTAACCGTAATTCATAAAAACAACAACAGGTCTATAATTGAGACATTAAGAAAGGTTGGACATAACAAAAATGGACATACTAGGAAGTTTCTCACTTAAAGGTAAGGTCGCATTAGTGACCGGTGCCTCTTATGGAATCGGTTACGCAATCGCTACCGGTATGGCAAATGCGGGCGCAACGATCACCTTCAACGATATCAATCAGGAGTTAGTCGATAAAGGATTGGCTGCTTATAAAGCCGACGGAATCAACGCATACGGATACGTATGTGATGTTACCGATGAACCGATGGTTATCGAACTCATCAAGAAAATAGAAGCTGAAGTCGGAAGTGTCGATATACTGGTCAATAACGCCGGAATCATCAAGCGGGTTCCGATGATCGATATGAAAGTCGAAGATTTCAGAAAAATCATCGATGTTGATCTGAATGCGCCGTTTATCATGTCAAAAGCAGTATTACCCGCTATGATCAAAAAAGGTCACGGTAAGATCATCAATATCTGCAGTATGATGAGTGAACTCGGTCGCGAAACCGTATCAGCTTATGCGGCTGCCAAAGGCGGACTCAAAATGTTGACACGCAATATCTGTGCTGAATACGGTGAACACAATATTCAATGCAACGGTATTGGACCAGGCTACATTGCAACTCCGCAAACAGCCCCTTTGCGCGAGAATGGAAATCCGTTCAATGATTTCATTATATCGAAGACTCCGGCAGCTCGTTGGGGAGAAGCGGAAGATCTAATGGGGCCAGCCGTATTCTTGGCTTCCACGGCATCTGATTTCGTCAATGGACATATTCTATATGTTGATGGAGGAATCTTAGCTACACTGGGCAAACAACCGGATTGAATCAGAAATAACGATTTCGAACGAAGTTACTAAGCCTGAGTAATTTCGTTTTTTTATATCGCAAAAAGAATCAACATTGAATCTATTTTAATGATAATCGCAATAAACTAAATTTTACTGGATTAAAAATGTTCAAATTGTCGTTTATAAGTTTTCGTAAAAGGATATAATCTAACTATACGGAAAGGTTGGACAAATCAATGAATCACATTTTGGAAAAAATCTATAAAATCGGAATCGTTCCGGTCATCAAGATCGACGACGCCAAAGATGCTTATTTACTCGGCAAAGCACTCTGTGAGGGAGGCTTACCGGTAGCCGAAGTCACATTCAGAACATCCGCTGCTGCAGAAGCCATCAAGATCATGAGTGAAAAACTACCGCACATGTTGGTGGGCGCAGGAACCGTACTCACTAAACTACAGGTCGACCAAGCCATTGAAGCCGGTGCTAAATTTATCGTATCACCGGGATTGAATCCCGAGATCGTTCGTTACTGTAATGAAAAGAAGATCCCGATTATTCCCGGATGTTCAAATGCCAGTGATATTGAAATGGCGCTAGAACTTGGACTGACGACTGTCAAATTCTTTCCTGCTGAATTGTTGGGTGGACTCAAAATGATGAAAGCGTTGGCCGCACCTTATGTGAATGTCAACTTCATGCCGACCGGGGGTATCAACGAAAGTAATATCGTCGAGTATTTAGACTATGAACGTATTGTTGCGTGCGGAGGAACTTGGATGATCGATGCTAAAGCGATCGCTGAAGGTAACTTCGAAAAAACCAAAGAGCTCACTCAAGAAGCCGTTAAAACCATGTTAGGGTTGAAATTGCAACACATTGGCGTTAACGGAACACCATCAACCGCGGGCGATATCGCAAACTCTTTTGCAGACCTGTTAGGGGCTGTGAATAAAGAAGGAAGTGCATCTTATTTTGCGGGACCAACGGTCGAAATTATGAAAGATAACGGTCGAGGAACGCACGGGCATATCTGTTACGCTGTGAATAACGTTGATCGTGCTGTTAATTATTATGAAAGTATCGGGTATAAGTTTATCGAAGAAACAAAACGAATTGAGAACGGTCATCTTAAATTTGCTTATTTCGAAGGTGAGATTGGCGGATTCGCTATTCACTTATTACAGAAAGCGAAATAAACTATGAAAATCGTCACACTTGGAGAAATCATGTTGCGTTTATCCGCAACCGGGAATACCCGTTTTGTTCAAAGTAGCTCATTCGATGTTGTTTACGGTGGGGGAGAAGCGAACGTAGCTGTTAGTTTAGCTAATTTCGGACATGAAGTTTATTATGTTTCGAAACTTCCGAAACACGAGATCGGTCAATCAGCACTCAACGCATTGCGCCAATACGGTGTTAAAACTGATTATATTGCGCGCGGCGGCGAGCGTCTTGGAATCTACTTTTTAGAATCCGGGGTTTCGATGCGTCCGTCAAAAGTTATCTATGACAGAGCTGATTCAGCAATCGCAAAAGCGGAAGTAACCGATTTTGATTTTGATAAGATCATGGAAGGTGCTACCTGGTTTCATTGGTCAGGCATTACACCGGCAATCAGCGAAAACGGCGTTAAAATCACGGAAGCTGCTTGTCTCGCCGCAAAGAAACACGGCGTAACCATTTCTTGCGATCTTAACTACCGCAAGAAACTATGGACACCTGTTCAGGCTCAACAAGTAATGCGTCACTTGATGCAATATGTAGATGTATGTATTGGAAATGAAGAAGATGCAGAAATGTGTTTGGGTTATAAACCGGAAGGGACGGATATCACCGGTGGACATCTTGAACTTGAGGGTTATAAGCGGATCTTCGAAAAAATGAAAGCTGATTTCGGATTCAAAAAAGTAGTCACGACACTGCGCGAGAGTTATTCAGCTTCCCATAATGGATGGTCAGCTTTGATTTATGACGGAACTGAATTCTATCAATCCAAGAAGTACGACATCGATCCCATCGTAGATAGAGTCGGTGGTGGAGACAGTTTCTCGGCTGGATTGATTCATGGCTTACTCACGAAAAATACACAAGGAGAAGCCCTGGAATTCGCTGTAGCAGCCTCCGCATTGAAACATACTGTTAACGGAGATTTCAATTTGATGAGTGAATTTGAAGTTGAAGTTCTATCAGGCGGAGATGCTTCCGGACGTGTACAACGATAAAAAATAATAGAGAGCGATGGTTCATTCCATCGTTTTTTATAGGGGCTACATAAAAAAAGATCGTAATTTCGATCTTTTTTTATGTAAGTTTATTTAAACCACTCATCATTCTTATCCGGGTGAAATACATAGTTTGTTGTGGTGTTCATTGCATCCAACATGCGGACCTCTTCGTCACTAAGGTTGAAATCAAAGACTTCCTTATTGGCAATCATTCGATCGCGATGAACTGATTTAGGAAGTGGAACGACACCTTTTTGCAGGCACCACCGTATCGATATCTGTGCGATCGTATGACCGATGTTCTCAGATAAGGCAATCAATGTAGGATCAGTGAAAGCTGCTCCACGCATTAATGGTCCCCAGCTTTCTACCAAAATATTTCTATCTAAACAATAGGCAACGATTTCTCGTTGTTGGTATTTGGGATGAAATTCCAATTGATCGACCATCGGTACGATCACAGCTGTTTCAAGTAAGTTTTCCATGTGATGGATCAAGAAATTACTGACACCGATCGCTTTTATACGACCTTCGCTATATAATTTCTCAAAAGCACGCCATGTTTCTTGATTCAATGTTTTCCAGTCATCTTTATGCCCAATCGGAATCGGCCAATGGATCAGATACAGATCGACGTAGTCACTTTGCAAGTCTGAACAGGTAGTTTCAAATGCATCTAAGGTAGATTGATAACCTTGACTGGGATTCGCTAATTTACTGGTTATAAAAAATTCACTACGCGGAATTCCACTCTCCTTGATAGCTTGACCAACTAAGTATTCATTTTGATAAGCCGCTGCTGTATCGATATGTCGATAACCGACATCAATGGCATCCTTGATTGCTTTTAAACCATTATCATCACTTGGTGTTTTATACGTGCCGTATCCAATACATGGAATCATCGTTCCATTGGATAGACGACAATAATCATTACTGTTTATCATTCTAACCTCCGTTATTTCTGGATGAATTTCTTAAACTCCGATAGAATCATTTCTTCCGAAATGAAGGGTTCATTTGCGTTTTTCAATACTTCGACAAGTTCACTGTAATGCATGACCGGTAGTTCACAGCGGATATCACTGAGATCACAATTATTACCGATCGCAACATAAGTCAAAACATTTAGATCAGGAACCAGTTTTTCAACTCTGCGACGATATTCGTTCAAGGCTGCTTCAGGGCTAAGAATACGATATTCATTCCCTTTTGTAGGAATCACCGTCCAGTATTTATCGTTTTTCTTGGCTTTGAGATGACCATTGGGGCTCAGAAAGGCAACGATCGCAACGCCTTTATTATAGACGATCGAAACAAAACGCTGGGTTACAGCTCCTTTGTCATTTTTTGCGATACTGAACAACATACGTTGTGTTCCGATTGTTGATTTCAGATAAGAACTCTTGGAACAGTCTTTTTGAACTTCATACTTATAGAAATATTCAAAGAAACCGGGAAACAGTGCTGTATAGATGCTTCCCTTATAACTTGAATAGAGGCGAATACCTCTTACTGTGAAAAACAAAACAAAGAAAATGGTTATACCATAAATAAAATCTTGCATCCGCCACTTACCTCCAAGTCATGGAATGATCCATGATCAACAATGAGACTGCTACTATATTCCTATTTTATCATTATTTCGGAATTCATCATGGAAGAAATAGTAGAAGTTAATACGGTAAAAAACATGTTATTGAAGAAATAACGAGATATATGCGGTAGTTTATACGAGTGGTGCGTTGGATGAAACATGGATAAAATCGCTATTTTACACAACAAGATAATAAAATAAGGACTATTTGACCATGTATCCGCGAATCAACTTACATAAGTCATCGTAACCTCCGAGGAATTGATTCAAGGTCGTTGTAAAAGCTCCATAGTGTTCAAACTCTTCTATGGTCAATCCATGTTCATCATAAGCTTTTACGAATTCAGGAAATTTCAGTAGTTTAGTGAGAATATTCGCGTCGATCGGTCGATCGATTCGGTTGAGTATCTCATAGTCGGAATTGTTGTATTTGACCTGCCAACCATGTGGAATCGTTAACACGATCTTAGCTCCGATGAAGTCTAACCAATGATAAGGGTTACGATAGGCAGCAACCAACAACGTAGTACGATAGTTTCGTTGCATGTAGATCGCATAGGCATTTTTAACAACAGCAACACCGGCAAGTTCAAGGATCTCTGGTTCAACTAGAAGGTTATTAATTTTGATATCGTTCTTTAAATGATCATCGACTCTGCCGGCCATGATCGTACAGACAGGATTCATCATATCGATCTCTAAGCCCTCAGCAACACGACGATTCAACCCGCGTTCAACGGCTTCAGCCACCGCAACAGCTTGTGCAACTGTAAAGGACACAGTTGCGTTGATGGAGATTCCGCGATAAGTCAACTCTTCGAACGCTTCAATACCCGCTTTTGAGGTAGGTGCTTTGATTTGCGAGTTAATAGTTACCGAAGCTAATTCAGTTCCGTGTTCGATCATTTTAGTAGCATTATTATAGAATTTTGCGTTGGTCTGAAAAGAGATTCGACCTTGTTTGCCTTTAGTTTCAATAAATTTGGGTAATAACAGTTCGCTTGCCTTTGATCCTATATGTTTAATCATCTCCCATGCGATCTCGTCTTCCGACCACGTTGAATTCGTTGCGACCACTTCTTTAATAGTCGGTTCCCATTCAGCCAATTCACTTTTCAACACTTGGAGAACAATTACCGGATTGGTTGTAGCTCCCACGGCTCCGTTCTCAATCGCATACGCTAATTCCTTGCAACTGCAGGAATCGTTCCAGACTTCTGTCTGTGGAAATTTTGTGACAGTCTCGCGTAATTTATTCATCATTTACCTCTTTCTTAAATGTCATATCAGACATTTTATGGAACCTGTTTACCTTGAAAGTATCGGACTACTTCTTTATAATGAGATCATGAGGTGATTTCATGAAGCACGATCGATTACAAGATATGGCGTCCTACATACGTCAAGTTCAATCGGTGACGATTGAAGAACTCTTAGTAAAATACAATATATCCATTCAAACACTTCGCCGTGATCTGAATGAACTGGAAAAACAGAATATCGTTCATAAAGTGTATGGCGGTGTTGTAACCCAAGAAGAACGAGTGGAAAGAACTTTCGTAGTTGATGTGGGACTACGTCAATCCGCGAACTTTGAGCAAAAGAAACGCATCGGTCTTTTAGCGGCTGAATTGATTGAAGATAACGATATCATTTTTGTTGATTCCGGAACGACCGCTTATCAGCTGATACCGTTTATCCGAAATGTGCAGAATATTACCGTCATTTCGCATAGTCTTCATGTCATGAATGCACTAACTCAATTGCCTTCGATTACCGCCATCTGTTTAGGGGGTGTGCTTCGCAATGAAACATATTCATTTCTTTCTGACACATCGACCAATCAATATTGCTTTAATAAGGCGTTTATCTCGACAGTTGGACTCTCAGTCACAAAGGGTCTTACCAATACTGATTATCATGAAGGAACCATGAAACAGCACATCATTCAAAATTCAGATAAAGTGTTCATCTTATGCGACTCATCAAAATTCGGAGAGATCGCCTTCAATCATTTTGCGGATTTCAGCAATGTTGATGCGATCATTACAGACTCACAACCGAGTGATAACTACATTAAATTCTTTGCGAAAAACAACATCACATTGATCGACTGACCGGAGTCAGAAGTCTTGGTGATTCGCTATTATCGTAAAGCGGTTTATTCACGATGTCAACGATTAATGAATAAATGATGAGTATATTGATAATGTTATGATTACATTAAAGGCGTATAAAATAATAAATAACGTAGATAAAAGCGTAACATTATTTTATGTTCCTCTTCAATCTTAACAATGAAAATACGTAGAGTAGAAACAGAATGCACAACTCATAATGAGAGTGCTTTTTTTATTAAGTGATCGAGGGAATCACATTCAAAATATCCTTTTAAACAAGGCTGAAAAGAAAACCACTTAAAAAAGGAAGTGATCGCATAAAAGAAAATAAGATAATTGAGCTGAAAAACTAGATTAAACCGACAATAATCTCGAAAGCAAGGCTAATTTATTGAATTAAATGAAAAATATTATCGTTAAATAGCCAGAAAACAAACGGATAGTGGACACATAACATAAAATTTACCGCAATAAAGTTACGCTTTTAATTTCATTGAAAAGGCTTTCAGATGTTAAAGTGTTGTCATAGTAAGCAGACCAAAGGAAAGTCGAGGTGAATAAAATGAAAATTATTGGAGTCACAGCTTGCACTGCGGGGATTGCGCATACCTACATCGTCGCCGAGAAAATTCAATCAGCTGCCATTGAAGCAGGTCATCAATGCAAGATTGAAACTCAAGGAACGATTGGTGTGCAAAATAAGCTTACACAAGCAGATGTTGATGCATGCGATGTTGTTATCGTTGCTCATGACATCTCTGTGAGTGGTATGGAGAGATTTGCGGGGAAACCGGTTGTTGACATTGCAGTGAGTGTTGCGATGAAGAATCCCAAGAGCTTAATCGCTACAATCGAAAAGAGGTTAGCTGCTAAGTAATTATTTATCAGAGATTTGTCAATACTAAGAATTGTTTGAAAAACCAAAATGAAAGGGAAAGCATAATGAAAAATTTACAGATTAGAAAACATATTATGACTGGAATTTCCTACATGATTCCGATGATCGTTGCCGGTGGTATCCTTGGCGCGTTAGCTAAAGGATTCGGTGGTTACAATATCGGAGCCCTTAAAATCGTAGCTGGGGCAACCATCTTCTCAAACGTCAACGTATTTAACATGCCTCAATTATGGTGGAGCGTAGCTAAACTTGGAGAATATGCGATGGCTTTCGGTGTTGCTGTTATGACAGCCGGTATCGCTTATTCGATCTCTGATCGTCCGGGTATTGTTCCGGGTTTCATCATCGGTTATACAGCTAACGTTGCCAAAACCGGATTCTTGGGCGGATTATTAATGGGCTTCGTAATCGGTTACTTCATTCTTTGGATGAAAACATGGAAATTGCCAAAAGCACTTGCCGGTTTAATGCCAGTTCTGATTATTCCTATCGTTGCTACAATGGTTTGCGGTTTAGTATTCTTAGGTGTATTCATGGCACCACTTGCTGCTATCATGACTGCTCTTCAAAACTGGATCATTGGCTTAAACTCAGGTTCGAAATTCATCATCGGTGCTGTTATCGGTGGTTGTATGGGATTCGATATGGGCGGGCCAATCAACAAAACAGCTTCAATGGCTGCAAATGCGTTGGCTGCCGGTAATATCTTTGGACCAGAATCTGCTAAAATCGTTGGCGGTATGACGCCTCCTCTTGGAATCGGCTTGGCTACACTTATTGTTCCTAAGAAATTTACTTCTGCAGAACGCGATGCAGGTATCTCATGCATACCGATGGGCTTAGCCTTTATTACTGAGGGTGTTCTGCCGTTTGCAGCAGCTGATCCTTTAAAAGTTATTCCTGCTTCCATGATCGGTTCGGCATTAGCCGGCGGTCTGGCAATGCAATTGGGTGTTGAATCCGTTGCCTTGCATGGTGGTATCTTCGTAGTTCCGATGATGGTCAATCCTTGGGGATTCATGATCGCATTAGCATTGGGTACGGCTGTTACAGCGGCTATCTATGCTGTCATCAAGAAAGCACCGACTGCTGACGATCTGGCCGCTTCTGAAGAAATTATCGATTTAGACATCAACTTTTAATCAATAAACAGTAGTGATTTGATTTCACAGACGGAGGACGAAAAAACATGTATGTATCAATGAAGTCTTTGCTTGATGAAGCACATAAGAATAACTATGCTGTAATGGCAGTCAACAGTATCAATATGGAAATGGCCAGAGCCGTAATTACGGCAGCCGAAGAAGAACGTTCACCTATCATCGTAAACATCGGTATGGGACAGATGAAAAAACATGCTCATGCGAATGTTATGGTTCCGCTTATTATGCAATTGGCTAAAGAATCTAAAATGCCGGTTGCGCTGAATCATGATCACGGTGGTGACTTCGACTTTATCGTAGGATGTATTCGTGATGGTTTCTCAAGTGTCATGATCGATGCTTCGAGTTATTCATTAGAGGAAAACATTCAACGTACTCGTACAGTCGTTACTTTGGCAAAACCTCTTGGATGTACCGTAGAAGCTGAATTGGGCCATGTCGGACAAGCAGCTGATGGTGAAGATGCACAGGAAGATCTCTATACCAATCCTGATCAGGCGAAATATTTCGTCGAACAGACGGGTATCGATGCTCTGGCTGTTGCCATTGGAACAGCTCACGGAAACTATCCGAAAGGCAAAGTACCAAAGCTTGACTTCGAGCGTTTGACACTGCTGAAGAAAACATTGAATATGCCATTGGTTTTACACGGGGGTTCAGGTTCGGGTGAAGAAAATATCCGTAAAGCTGTTGCCTGCGGTATCAACAAGATCAATGTCTGTACAGATGTATTCGAAGTAGGTAAACAAGCAATGCTTAAGGTCCTTGAAACTGCCCCAGACACAGATTATATGAATATGTGTATGGTCGCCGAAACAGCCATGAAAGAGTACGTACGTGGATATATTCGAATGATCGGCTCAAATAATCGCTATTGGTTCAATGACGGGGTTGTTGCAGGTCACGAATAATAACAAACTCTTAAGATGGGTCCAAAACCGGTCTTAAGAGTTTTTTCTTCAAAGAAAAGAATCAATTTTACAATATAATAAATACAAGGATGAGTTTTCCAAAATTATAAAAATAAGGAGAAACACAATGAAATTACCTTTAGTTGAAAAAAAGAATGGATATAATCCGTTTGTTAAAGAAGATTCAAGTATGATGATGGATATCGGACTGATCAAACTCGACGCCGGTCAAGTCTACGAAATTAAGAATCCGACACAAGAAAGTGTCTGTCTCTTATTGGAAGGCCAAGTAGAATTCACTTGGGATAATCAAACAGTCACGGCGACTCGTCATGATTTGTTTATGGAAAAACCCTCTGTTCTGCATGTATGCAAAAACGTTGCTGTAAAAATAACGGCGATCATTGATGCTGAACTGATCCTCCAACAAGCAACGAATGAAGTTGAATTCGTTAATCGATATTACAGTCCGACCGATTCTCGTGTCGAAACTGTTTGGAAAGATTATTTCAATGGCTGTGCCGTACGTGATGTCGTAACGACTGTCGACTATTCAGTGAATCCTCTAAGCAAATTGGTTATCGGAGAGGTGATTAATCACCCGGGGAAATGGTCAAGTTTCATCCCGCACTCGCATCCTCAACCTGAAGTGTATTTCTATCGTTTCGATGCTCCGCAAGGATTCGGAGCAGCCTTTGAAGATGATGATGTTTACAAATCAGTTGATTATTCTTATTCCGAAATCGAAGGAGGCAAGACCCATCCGCAAGTAGCGGCGCCCGGGTATGCGATGTATTTCTGTTGGATGATACGCCATTTTGATGGCAATCCTTGGAACTCTCGCAATGATGATCCAGCGCATACATGGCTGGTAGAAAAGGATGTTAAAATATGGCCAAACAAATAAAGTTGCCAATGATCGGCCAATGGGTCAATGGTAAGAGTGTAATAAATGAACAAGGTTCATTTATTCAACTGATTTCTCCGTTAAATGGTGAAGTTTTTGCTAAAGCACAACCCGTTGATATTAACGATCTAGATGATATCTTAACTACAGTCTCCGAAGCAGCTAAAAAATGGCGTTTATTGACCTTTAAAAAAAGATCTGAAGTTTTATTTAGATTTCGTGATCTCTTGGAAGTTCACCGCAGCGAATTAGCCGAAACCATCCATATTGAAAATGGTAAAACACTGGATGAAGCATCGGCAGAAGTCAGTAAAGCCATCGAACTTACGGAGTTCTCGTGTTCGCTTCCTTCTGTTGTGACGGGTCGAACCGAAATCGTTTCAGTTGGAATTGAAGTCAAAGAAGTTAAAGAAGCAGTCGGCGTGATCTTATCGATCGTTCCATTCAACTTTCCATTGATGGTTCCGATGTGGACCGTACCGAATGCGTTAGCGCTAGGGAATGCGATCATTGTTAAACCAAGTGATTCAACACCGTGCACATTAGTTAAGATCGCAGAGATATTAAAAGAAGCAGGACTTCCGGATGGCTTATTTACCTTATTAAATGGTGGAAAAAAAGTATCGGAGGCTTTGTGTTCACATCCGCTGATTGATGCGGTTACCTTCGTTGGAAGCACACCTGTCGCAAAAAGTGTTTATCGTTTAAGCACATCAAATCTGAAACGTTGTTTGGCATTGGGTGGCGCAAAGAATTTCATCCTTGTCACACCGGAAGTTAATCCTGTGACGACTGCAAAGGAAATCTTAGCGTCAGCTTTCGGAATGGGTGGGCAACGTTGTATGGCTGCTTCAGTCGTTGTCGGTATCGGTAATTGCGAAGAAGTTCTTAACGAATGTCTCAGACAAGTTCAATCCTATCAATTTAATAAAGATCTACCGCCACTGATTCGTACCGAATCTGTCGATAAGATTGTTTCCTTCTTACAAACAACGCCTGGTAAGATTTTATGTGATGGTAGAGACTGGGTCAAAGGTAAGAATCTACCATCGACTTATATCGGACCGTCAATTGTCCGATATACAGAGTTTAGCGATATACCGGTCAATGAGATCTTCGGACCTACGATCGAATGGATCGATGCTGCAAATATTCATGAAGCATTGGCTTATCAAAAGGCATCCCCATACGCGAACGGCGCATCTATCTTTACGGATTCCGGACGCATGTCCGTCTTGGCCGCAGGTGAGTTCACCAGTGGTATGATCGGTATCAATATCGGTGTTCCGGTTCCGCGCGATCCGTTTGCGTTTGGTGGACTTAAGAATTCTAAGTTCGGTTATGGAGATATTACCGGTTGGTCATCCATAGATTTTATGACAAATACGAAGAAGATTACAACCAAATGGAATTCAGACGACAAAGTCGACTGGATGAGTTAAAAGGAGAACCACCATGCGAGTAGTACTAATGAATGAGTTTAGTCAGGCAGCGAAGAATCCGATTATACACAAGGTATTATTGGAAGCTACTAAAGGAAAGAATATCGAAGTTGTTAATGTCGGGATGGAAAGTGCTGAAGAAAGACCGGAGATCACCTATATCCATTTAGGATTGATGGCATCAATTCTGTTAAACAGTAAAGCAGTTGATTTCGTTGTGACGGGTTGTGGTACCGGACAAGGTGCTGCCATCTCACTAAACAATTATCCTGGAGTGCTATGCGGACTGTTGGTTGATCCGACCGATGCGTATTTGTTTTCACAAATCAATAACGGTAATGCAGCATCGATCCCTTACGCTAAAGGTTTCGGGTGGGGTGCCGAGTTGAATATCAAGTTTATCTTCGAGAAACTTTTCTTGGAACCACGTGGTGAAGGATATCCACCGGAACGTAAAGAGCCGCAACAAAAGAATGCACGTATTTTGAATGAAGTAAAAAAAGTAGTCAATCAAGATCTTAAACATATCGTCACGAATATCGATCCTGAATTCTTACGTACGATCTTCGCTAATCAGAAGTTCAATGACTTGTTTTTCGCTCACAGCCAAGACAAAGAATTGACTACCTGGTTTAAGGAATTTCTTTCGAAATGAGTACGACCGTAACCCTTCCTGCGTATACCTCCGGTGAGGATGCTTACCGTCATGTTGCTGACGTTGTGAAAAGTTACGGTACTTCCTTTGTGGTCATCGGCGGTAAACGAGCGATGAATGCGGCACTTAGTAAACTACTTAACTCCATCAGTGGAAGTCCGTTAAAGTATATGGGTAATTTCATCTATGGTACTGAACCTAGTGATGTGTGCGTCGAAGCGTTGACGAAAATCGATAAGATCAATCAAGCCGACATGTTGTTTGCGATGGGTGGCGGAAAAGCGATCGATACAGTCAAAAGTCTCGGAAAGAAACTAGGTAAACCAGTTTTCACCTTCCCGACGATTGCCTCGACCTGCGCTGCTACTACGGCAATTTCAGTCATGTATGATACGCATGGTGTTTTCAGCTATGTGGAAAAACTTGGGAAACCTCCGCTTCACGTTTTTATTGATTCAACGATTATCGGTAATGCCCCCGTCATTTATCTTTGGGCAGGTATCGGGGATACAATGGCGAAACACGTAGAAGTTAGCTTTGCGGGAAAAGACGATGCATTACTACATAGTGATCGCTTAGCGACGACGATCTCACAGATGTGTGTTTGGCCGCATCTTACGTTTGGTGTCGATGCACTCCAACAAGCTTCCAATCACCAGCCTTCCGAGGCAGTTAATCAAGTCGTTCTGAACAATATCGTATCGACCGGTTTCGTATCCATTTTAGTGGATCC
>JBBRCP010000016.1:0-27515 GCA_038204785.1 Erysipelotrichales bacterium | reverse complement strand
TTAATCTCTAATTCTCCTTCATTTCATTCCCTACACAGCTTGCCTGTGCTTTTCACTATGCTTTGGCACCTGCGTTTTGAAACTTCGACGAATATCCTCAATTACCTGTTGCTTTTGTGTTGACAGTTAATAGTTGGTCTTACTTGTTTATTGTTGTCCATACCATTATTATCTCACTGTCAGTCGTTGAAATCTCATCAAATTTGAGTTTTCTATGTTTCACAACCGAAGACGTTTACATACATGAATCGGAACTACAGTTATCCTACATTATTTATCTTTAAGTTCATCAAGAAAATATCTCTTTATCAAGTTGAGATCATCATCCATCTCTAAAACCACGGGTCGTCCTGTCGGTATTTCAAGTTTCATGACTGCTTCGTCATCTAAGTGTTCCAAATAAGCAACCAATGCCCGCAGGCTGTTTCCATGCGCTACGATAAGAATTTTCGCCCCTGCCTTGAGATTCGGTTCGATACTTTCCTCATAAAATTCATTGACCCGCTGCATCGTATCAAACAGATTTTCACCCAGTGGAAGTTCAGCTTCTGTGAGGTTCTTGTATTTCTCATCATGACCGGGATAACGCTCATCACTCTTGAGTAAGAGTGGAGGTTTCTCATACATGTCGCGACGCCACTTCTGTACTTGTGCGTCACCAAAACGTTGTCTGGTTTCATCTTTATTCAGTCCCTGAAGCGCCCCATAATGACGTTCATTCAGTTTCCATGAAAAAATTGTTTCTATATCCGTCTGGTCCATTTCTTTTAACACATATCTGAGAGTTTCATTGGCCCGCCGAAGCACCGAACTATACGCCAACGTAAAATGATATCCTCTTTTTAAAAGAAGTTTTCCGGCATTAATCGCTTCTTCGATGCCTTTATCCGAAAGTTCGACATCTACCCAGCCGGTAAATCTGTTTTCCTTATTCCACTCGCTTTCTCCGTGACGAATGATCATGATTTCTTTCATCTCAGTCTCCTTTTTGCCTTGTTTGTAAGTTGCAATCTTGTGAGATAATTGTATCACAGACGAGCAAGTTTTACGATTTTCGAGCTCTTGAACCAAAATATCGGTAAATCGATTTTATTGTATTCAAGCGCTTATTAATGGCAAACAGAAGAGGTAATGGAATTTTAACTCCGTTACCCCTTCTGTTTGATTCATTGCACTTACTTATTGAAGGAACTGAAGGTTTTCTAAACTAAATTGGCAGCTCTGAACGTGTGATTGAGCCTCAATAATACTCTGTTTAACAACCTATCATAAAAGAATAGCTGACTATTATAGTTTTAATTTCGGTGTTTTCTATTGTATTCAACACAAAGAGCTAGATTACTGATTGTGATAGCACTCGCTCCGGCAGCCAAGATCTGATCTGCTTGCTCCGCAGTTTTTACCAGACCACCCGCCCAAATCGGTATCTGAATCAGTTTTTTGATATACGCAAAGATTGAAAAAGCGATGGCAGGCATGATTTCAACAATGTCGGGTTGCGATTGTTCAATCATTTCCACTCCTCGTTCCAAGGATTTACTATCGATCAAAAACACTCGTTGGATGGCTCTGACATGATTTTTTTTGGCCATCTCAATGATTTTGGATTTCGAAGAAATAATTCCGTCGACTTTCATGTGCTGGCAGAGATATTGTGTACCAAACTCATCATTGGATACCCCTTTGATCATTTCAATATGCACCAGTCCGATTTTATTATATTCATGTAGCATATCGATCATGTCTTTCAACAAGCTGATATGGATATCTTGCAGAATCGTGATTTTCAGATCAGTGAGAAGAAATTGTTCCAACTCTTTCATTTTTGTGATGACCGGGATCATTGCTTGTTTTGGTAACTCATTCATGATGGACCTCCATGGTTCGGGAAGCCAAAATATTGACTCCTGTGTCCAACACGTTGCTTAGAATCAGTTGGTTCATTATAATCGGTGCTTCAACCGTAATCTTGTCAAGTTCGTCCATCATTTTACGGAGTTTCTCTTTTGGGACCGGTTGATCGGATATTACAGGCAGACGCGGGTGAATCGCATTGTTGATGTGTACGGTTCCGGTCAACATCCGCTTAGGCATCGTTGCTTCTTGAATCGCATATTCTTTACCACGCGGGCAACCGTAGTTCTTACATGTTATTCCGCTGCTGTCGGTAGTCACTTCAATATGACAACCTTTCGGACAGACAATACAGATAATTTCTTTTTCACTCATGTTTTTCCCTCACTTCCACAATGATACTTCCTTGTGCTTGTGCCAGTAATTTCGGACTCAAATACATCATTTCCATCTCTGCCGGCGCCAGATGACTTTTCGCTACTTTCTGCAAGATTCCCTCTTGGTCACGCAGAATAACTTCTGCTTCTTTCATGACCCCTTTGACACGAAATTTAATTTGAATGAGTCCCGGAGTTTCAGGCAGAATTAGTTTTTGCGGCACAACATAACTCACGTTATCGCCGGCTACGGTAATCAGATGACGACCTTCGTCTTGGCCAATCTTAATATAATTCGCGGCTGATTTACCGGCTGCCTGACCTTCTTGGCTCACATAATCTACCAGGTCATGAACATGTAGAACATTACCGCACGCAAAGTATCCTTCGTTTTGAGTCGCATAATTTTGATCGACAATCGCTCCTTTGGTGCGTGGATCCAACTCGATTCCGGCTTCGGTACTCAATGCATTTTCAGGAATGAGTCCGATCGATAATAGAACCGTATCTACTTCTATTTCCCGGGAAGTTGAAGGAATCGGTTGACGGGAACCGTCGACTTGGGTCAAGGTGATCCGTTCGACGCGGTCTTTACCGTGAATAGCGGTAATCGTAGTGCTCAAGTAAAGCGGGATATCATAATCATATAAACATTGAACTAAATTACGAGTCAGACCATTTGAATAAGGCATGAGTTCCGCAACTCCGACAACTTCGGCTCCCGCAAGCGTCAGCCGTCTTGCCATGATTAAACCAATATCGCCGCTTCCGAGGATAAAGATTCTTTTACCCACCAGATAACCTTCGATATTCAGATATTTTTGTGCAGTTCCGGCTGTCCAGACGCCGGTACATCGATTACCCGGAATCGATACAGCTCCACGTGTTCTTTCACGGCACCCCATCGCAAGTATGATCGCTTTAGCTTGAATCGTTTCAACACCCCATTCAGGTGACATGAAAGTTACTTGACGATCGGCATTGAGTTCGATCACCGTTGTATTGAGATAAGCTGGTATCTTCAATAAATTAAATTCATCAATGTAAACCTGTGCATAAGCAGGACCTGAATATTCTTTTTTTAAACTATGTAGTCCGAATCCATTATGGATACACTGGTTGAGTATTCCCCCCAGTTCACTTTCTTTTTCTAAAACTAAAATATCTTGTATACCTTGTTTACGGGCTTCGATGGCTGCTGCTAATCCGGCACTTCCACCACCGATCACGATTAATTCAACTGTTCGCATCGGTCTACCCCTTCCTTTTCAACATCGTACTGTTGAGTGTATCATAAACAACTTCACTCAGATCGATTTTTAGCTCACGAGCCAAAATTTTAACAACTTCAGGTTCACAGAATCCACCCTGACATCTTCCTGATCCGGGACGGACACGTTTTTTGACACCTTTTACACTGCGTGCACCATCCGGTCGATGAATACAGTCGATGATTTCTTGTTCACTGACCTGTTCGCAAAGACATACCATTTTTCCATACTTGGGATTTTCTTTGATTCGAGCGGCACGTGTTTCCGGATCGTTTTCCATTATTCTGACATGTGGCGTACGATGTTGATAATCGATACGCTCAGTCGCATGGAATTTTGGTTGAATGAAATCATTCATAACCATTTCAGCGATCGCAGGTGCGCTGGCCAAACCGGGAGATTCGATTCCAATCACGTTGATCCAATTCGGTGTATCTTCTTCAATAATAAAATCATGCGTGTTAGGGACAGGTCTGACGCCGGCGAATTGGCGAATGATTGAACCCACCGGAATATTCTTCATTGTCTTATTGATGCGCTGACTGACAGAGGCAAGTCCTTCAGCTGTTGTTTGTGTATCATACGGAGTGTCGATCACTTCCGAGTTAGGACCGATCATGATGTTTCCTTCGACCGTGACTAACGCCAATACTCCCTTACCCAGTGCGGTCGGTACTGGGTAGATCACATGGTTGATGAACCCTTTAAAACTGCGATCAAATACATCATATTCCCCACGACGGTAACTGAGCACATGGGGATAATCAACACGATTGAGACGTGCTACTTTATCACCGCATAATCCGGAAGCGTTAATGATCATTTTCGCTTCAAACTCCTCTTTAGCGGTAATGATGCGATATCCGCCCTCGATTTTTTGAACTTCGAGCACTTCACTGTCCGTAATGAATTCTACCTGATTAACGATCGCTGTTTCGATCATTGCATGACCGACTTCCCATGGAGTAACAACAGCCGTTGTCGGAAAAGACAATACGGAAACGACCTGATCTGATAGATTTGGTTCTTGTTGAAGAGCTTGTTGTTTCGTTAACATCTCATAAGGAATACTACGTTGAACTGCTTTCTGTCGAAGTGAATCAAGAATCACTGCTTCTTCATCACTGACCGCCACAATAAACGCTCCGCAATTAAGATATTCCACGTTAAGTTCGCGACATAAGTTCGGATATAAATGACTGCCGCGTAGATTGAGTTTCGCCTTCAAGGTACCCTCTTCAGGATCATACCCGGCATGGATAATACCACTGTTGGCACTGCTGACTTCATCCATAGCTTCTACATTCTTCTCCAATAATACGATATCTAGATTCTTCTTACTGCAGGCATAAGCAATACTGCTGCCGACAATTCCTGCACCAATAATCAATATGTCTTTCATAGGTACCTCCCAGGGACAAAAAAAGAGAATGTTAAAACCAAAATTGGTGGTTTTTCTCATTCTCTAACCGGATATTAACTTGTTACTTATATTTTAGAACAGTCCTGTCGTTGACACAAGCGTTTATTGTTCTAAAGTCGCATAAATAATACAACCTGACTCTGAATTCATAATATTAATCAGATTTGATCGAGTATTACCACGATTTAACACTTGAATCTCAAATTGATGAACAATCGAATCATCGATCTTCGACGTACAGTTGAGTCCGGCAATTAAAATCGGCACATTTCTTTCCTTACGCAAAACGATGTTTACAGACATACATTGTGGTTGAAGTACTGAAAAATCAAGAATTTGCCGAATCATTAAATAGTAACCAGAGGCTTGGTAGGATGTCAATGCACTTAGGTCATTGGCAGCTTCAATCTCGATTTTGATGCGTTCGGGGTCATATAAACTTAAGCAGGTACTGATCAAATGATTGATGTCCATGATCTCTTCGGCTTGCGAACGAAGTTCTTTGACTTTGATTCGAAGTTTAAAGAGACTTCCTTGAAGAACATGACTGACATCGCTTAACTGCTCCGTCGCATTTCCAATCGTCAATAGAAGAATAGCTTCCCGATACCCCTCAACAAGATCGTTCTGAATAAGTTCAAAGACTTTTTTTCGATTTTTTTCTTTAATGATCTTCTCTTGTATCATCATTTCTTCCAATAACTGGTCATTGAATTGATCCATAGTTTCGATTTTTGCTTCTTGCTCTAAAATTCGTTGTTTCAACTGCGTTACGTCATTAAAATAAACAACGGTTGCGAAAGTACTGCCTTGATTATTAATGAGATCTTCCGTAACCGATACATAATACCGTTTTTTGATGCTGAAGGTATTATCAAATAACTTTACATTATTTTGAAGTTGCGTCAATGAAGAGAAATCAAAATAAGGTTCGATTTCACTATGAAAAGAATTATTGAAACCAATTCGTTTCCCGACTGTTGAATAAAGCGCAATCGGATAATCAATATCCCTGATCACATTAGATAATTGTACTTGATCATAGAAACGCAAGCACGGAAGTTCGATGCTAAAGAACAGCATCAAAAATAGAATGGGCATGAATATCGAAAATGGATCTACTTCCGCTGCGATGATTTTAGTGCTGATAAGAATGTACATCACAAAAGGAAAAGAGTTTCCGATCGCATTTATCAACGGATATAAGAGTGAACTCTTGCTGAGAGAATAAAAGCGCTGCATATTTTTCAGTGAATAGATATAAAACAGGAAGTACAAAACAACATTACAGATCAGACTGATTGTGTACCAACTCGACCTGTTCGTTAACGCTAGATAATAATTCGCATAGATTTTAAGTCCCACCGGTAAACTCACCATCATGGTATAGATACCGATTGGCAACATATACACAAGAAGAAGCGTTGATTTTTTTATACGGTAACGTTCATCAATGCAGAATGCCATCATTAGTAGAGTTGGAGGCATAAGAATAACTGTATAGCGTGCTACTTTTAAAAGAAACAACGATAATTCACCCGTTGGAATATTCCCAAACAATGCGGAAATCAACCAAATAAGTTCCAAGATATGAAGCAAGATACTTAGTTTTAGGAATTGCGTACGTTTAACATAGAGAATTAACCATACTGTCAAGTGGGCAATAACAACAAGTGTCAGAGGGATAACAAGCATCCACAGTTCAAGCAAATTCATTGTGAACACCTTCTTTCACTTCAAAAGGAATCAGGCATTCGATCATAAAACCATCTGAAGAATCATAATAGAATTTACCTTTGAGACTGATGGTACGTAAGCGTATCGCTTTAAGACCATTACCTTCCTTCACACTTGGACACCCGACACCGTTATCTTGAAGCACCAACTTGAGATAGGTTTCTTTTTCGATCGTTTCGATGTTAAGCTCAAGTGTCATTTCAGTAGCACTACTGTATTTTACTGTATTGGAAAAAGCTTCTTTGCAGATCTGATATAACGTAAACATGGAGTTTCGATCCAACATGAAACGTTTGATATCCAAATTCAAAGTCACTTTAATACCAATCCAATTGAGATATATAATATAAGATTCCAGCATCTCTTCCAACATTCTTGCCGGATGGTCCATACTTCTTTCCAATTGTAATGATTGACTGAAACGTAATCCTTCGCGTAATAAGGTAAGGACTTTGGGAAGAGGTATCTTGGGTTCGGCATTGGGATCTTGAAGACGTTCAAGAAGTGAGATTCCAAGGGTCAGATTATGCCCTATCTCATCATGAAGTTGCATAGCAATATCGTTATTACTTTTCAATTCAATTAATTCTTCTAATAACCCAAGTTTATTTTTCAATAACATAGATACCATCGATAAACGCTGATCCAGTAGTTCAAGTTGATGTAAGGTATATTCTTGCGTTGTCACATCTAGTAAAACGACAGTGGTAATCCCATACGTTTTATAGTAAGGATGAATCGGATATCTTTTTACTAAATAGGTATGTCCATCTTTTTTGATCTTCTCCTCCTTGTGGAGTGATTCGAGATCAAACACATGCATAAATTCAAGAAAGGCTGAATTTGAATCAAAGATCTCATTATTATTTACAATTGCGATCGGAGTTGTATTTGAATAGAATAAATCAGCAATAATTCTTTTTTCATGAGTTCGTATTCTGAGATAGCCAAACAAGGCAATCAGCGTTAACACAAACGATAAAGTCAGAAGAGCGACATTGATTGTCGCATTCTCGCTTAAGAGTGTCACCAGCGGTGTAACTGGATTATTGACCGCAAAAAAATCCATTACCGAATGAAGGTAATGGCAAAAGAATACTGTACCGGAAATAAAATTAGCGATCAGTTGTACAATGAATAAAAACCGAAAGCTGAAAAGTTTACTTTTTTCACTCAAAATTAAACTTGATATAGCGATTCCACTCAACATCAACAAGACAGATAAGATAACTTGAAGTTCATCCCAGATCATAAAATCAAACGATTCCTTTTTTCGCTGCCGCTACCGCCAATTGAACACGATCATCAACAGAAAACATCGTCATAATCAGTGTCAGGCGATGCTTGATCGTACTTTCACTCAAAAATAGTTTCTCAGCGATCTGCGTGTTACTTAATCCTTGCGCAACACATCGAATGATCGAAAGTTCGGTAATGTTAAGATTATTTTCGTGCATCGTCTTTTGATCACGAAATGAATCACTTTGCGTAAGTTGAATAAACGTTCGATAAGCAGCGTTATCTAGCACTGTCATTCCGTGCATTGTATTTGTGATGGTAGAAATTAGGACTTCTTTACTTAGATCTTTTTTAACAATACCGTCAACTCCAGCTTCCAACATTGAAGTGATTGTTTTTGCATCATCAAAAATCGTCAATCCTAAGACCTTAATTAAAGGAAATTCAGCTTTTATGGAACGAGTTAACTCCATTCCGTTCACTTTCGGCATGTATACATCTGTGATCACAAGATCCGGCTGAGATTTTCTAATGAGCACCATGGCTTCTTCACCATTTGATGCGCTTGCTGTGATTTGCATTCCTTCTTGTTTTTTAAGTATAGATTTGATGGACTCAATGATTAATTCATGGTCATCAACTACTAAGATTTTGATCATATTAAGTCCTCCGAATCTCATTATAACATCTTCGTTGTTTTTCACAATCACCGAAATATCGTTAACGAATCGGACGAAGCGGTTTTATGAGTAAGAATAGGGACAGCACCAGACCAACTCCACAGATAAGTGTAGTCAATGGGAAACCTCCAAAAGGAAATACCCAAGGGGCAATTAGATTTGTGACCACATTGGTTAATGACATCGTTAAACTCAGCACAGTAAGAAACACAGCACTGTGTTCAGCAACAAGGATTGATCCAAGCGGATAAAGTAGTCCCCATACCAGATCAAAAGCGAATGAAAAGATAAAAACGATAGCGAATAATAATAGATTATGTTGGTAAGGAATGAGTACGATCATTAAAGTGGAAATAATGATGCCGACTAATAGGATATTACCTTTACCGAAACGTTCATTGAAAAACAAGATAAAGAATCCTGCCAACAAGGTCCCTAAGGCTCCGATACTATACACCATCGCAATCGATCCGGTAGGAACTCCGATCCCTGCTAAATGCACACTCAGATAATTAAAATAAAAGACGGAAGGCAGCGACATCAACATTGTACTGATGATCATTCGCTTGGCACCCGGAACTTTGATAATCTCAACGATGGATATACGCTGATGGTTTTGAGCATGTTGCAGTGGAATCGAAGGTAAAAATAACATCAATATACTCACAATGACCATGGCCGTCCCCAAACTGCGATATAAAGTTGGTATATCAAAAGCACTGACGATAGCACTTCCCATCAGCGGTGAGCTGAAGACCGCAATCGCAAAAGCAATCTTGAAATAGCCGCCAAATGTTCCAACATGGCGATTATTCGTTAAACGGTTCGCGTACGCGACGGTAAGGCTAATCAATGTATAATAAGAGAGTCCGATAAAGGCACGCCCGATGGCAAATAATAGGGGTGATTTACCGGTAGAAACGATAAAACAACCGAGAATAAAAAAGAAACTCCCAGCTAATAATGTGTTTTTAAGACCGTACTTTTCACTACTGATCCCCATAAGCGGAGCCAACAGACCAAAAAGTGCATATCCGACATTCAGCAATGTTACTTGATTGACCGGAACACGATAAAAATCAGCAATCACAGCCGCCAGTGGCATAACTACACTCATTTCAGCGAATATTATAAATTGCAGTAACATCAGTACTACAACAGAAAACAGGATTTGCTTTTTCTTCATACTTCCTCATTCTACCCATGACTACAGGATGCTTATAATACAACGAACAGTTACTTAAGTCAAACTTCATTTAGCTAGATTGCAGGTTTATTCTATCGTATCGAGAACAATTTCATCGTTCTCAGAGCATCTTGTTTCATACCCTCGATGGCAGCCAAACTAACATCATGAAAGAAACATTTATCTTGCGTTGAGATCAGTTTTTTAACAGCTTCACCCCCGGCTAAAGTCATGTATGTATAGTAATTGATCTTCCGAATACCATTTCCAATCGCGATTAATATATCTTCATCAACAATCCCTGAACCGCCATGTAAAACGAGCGGAATAGTGACTACATTCCGAATCAATCTGATACGATCAAGATCTAAAATGGGTTTCATCACATAAACACCATGGACTGTCCCCACGGCAATAGCCAAGAAATCAATGCCCGTGCGATCGACGAAATCTTTGGCTTGCATCGGATCGGTATATTCACCGATACTTACCGAACTTACCGTTTCACTTTTCCCATAGGTAGAACTGCCCACGGTTCCCAACTCGGCTTCAACAGCAGCTCCGTACTTTTTTGCCATCGCAACAACCTTAATTGTATTTTTAATATTATCTTCATAGGATTCATGTGAACCATCATACATAACGGACGTAAAGCCTAATTTGAGTGCTTTCTCGATATAGTTCAGATCACTGGTATGATCGAGATGGAAACAATAATCCACTGTAATATTTTTCGTGATCGACTTGTAGATATCGATTACATGATCAATGTCAGTATAACAGTCATGACCCGGACCATGACTTAGAATAAAAGGGATCTGCAGTTCTTCTGCTGCTTTAACGACAGCGAGTGCCGATTCATAATTCGGTGCATTGAATGATGCATAGGCAATCTTCTTTTCCTCGGCTGTCTTTAGTAATTCTTTCAGTGTAATTTCCATTTTTTTACCTCTCAATCATACTGAATATGATACCATCATCTTCATATAAAAAAGAGATAGCGCAAGCTATCTCATCATACTTAGAATTTAACTTGGGAAGTTAACGGGGATTTTTGCATTGGGAAGGTCAACTGATAATAAAGTTCGATTCCCAAGTCAGCTAACTTGCGAAGATTCGCTTTATCCTCATCATCCAAGAACAGATTGTTGTTGTACTTAACAGCATTAGGTTTTTCTTTGCTTTGGAAGAAACCGGCACAGTTCAAACTGTCAATCTTAACTCCCATTTCGACAACATTCATAACATCTGTGAGATATCTGAAGACAACAATCGTTTTCTTGCCCCAGAAATCATTTGTCTTAACAATGTCAGCATATTCAGCGCAAGTAACTACTTGTAATTCGGCACCTGCCGGAACAGCCAATTCCATTAAAGTAATCTGATCTTCATCATACGCAACTTTGTCATTTACGACGATAAACTCATCACATGACAGGAATTTAGCAAAAGAAGCCACCACTTGTCCATGAACCAGTCTTTCATCAATTTTGTAGAGAACTACACTCATAATTTTTCCTCCTTGTATGTGGATCTCATCCTGTGAGAACCTGTTACATTACTGATATGCTGTCTTTAGATAAATCGACTAAACCATTTAGAGAATCAAGATCTTCAAACGAATCTTTCATAAGGATGAATTCAAGTAACAATGGCAAGTTCATTCCCGATATGATATGTAACGGGTATTTCTTCGATAAGAGAAATGATGCATTAAACGGAGATCCGGCTTTAAGATCACAGCATATTACCACATGGTTTTCACTAGGATTGAACTTGACCAGGATCTCTTCGATTCTGGCTTGCAGATCATCTCTGCTGTCGTCCGGCGAAAAATTGACGGCTGCTATTTCATCAGGATTCTGTTCTCCCGCAATCATAGTTACCGATTTCAAAAAACTACTTCCTAACTCTCCATGAGCGACAAGGATAACTTTTGTCATGAGTCTATTCCTCCTTTCGGTAATATCTTATGTCCTATGATTATTATACCAATAATCATATTGATTTCAACTTGATTAATAAAGAAAGCAAGGGTTCTTTTGGCAACCTGCCTATATAGAACCCTTGCTCGTTGACTATGCGGCGATTTTTAGAGCGTACAGAACGAAGGCAGCAACGAAGATTAATCCGATTAATTTCGTTGTCGTCCATTTTCTGCGCATCATAGCTACTAATAACATTGTTAATCCAAGACCGAGTAGACCCGGGATGAGTCCGTCTAAGACAGCTTGCAAGTTAGTAACAACTGGGCCGTCCGGACCTTGAACAGTTAGTTCAAGAACTGTTTTAATGTTAATCCATGAAGCAACCAAGACTCCTAATACCATTAAACCAAGAATTGAGGCTCCGGTTGAGATCTTTTCGATGATGTTTGATGTTTTGATATCGCGCAGCATTGAAGTACCTTTACTGTAACCGTACATTAATGTGTAGTAACGGAATGAGAAGTTGAAGATGTTCCACATAACCAAGAAGAAGATTGGTCCTAAGAAACTTCCACCTAATGCCATAGCAGCACCGACTGAAGCTAATACAGGACGTACAGTACCCCAACCTAATGAATCACCGATACCGGCGAACGGACCCATCAAACCAATTTTGATATTATTGATGGATTCTTCAAGTTCAGCTGAGTCTTCGCCTTCTTCCATGTTCGCAACTTTTTCTTCGATCGCGATCGTGGTACCCAAGATTGAAGGAATGAATAACGGCATTGTGTTGAACATTTCCATGTGACGTACACATGCTCTTGTTAAACCTTCTTTGTCGTCGGCATACAATTTTTTAAGAACTTTTTGTAACGAGAACAAATAACCTAATGTTTGGAAACGTTCGTAGTTGATTGAAGCCATGTCGAAGAATGAACGCCAATATGCGGAATGTAAATCAGCCTTTGTAATCTTTTTTACTTGTGACATTGTTCGTTCCCCCTATTCCCTTACTCTTCTTACATGTTTAGCTGCGCTGCTGTCTTCCATGGAGTTAACATAGATTAGAGCTGCTGCTAAACCGATAAGAGCTGTAGAAACTAATGAACCTTTGAATGAAGCAGCCAATACGAATCCAATGATGAAGAAAGGAGTAAGTTTTGGTTTATTCATAAGAATGAATAACATGGCGAATCCGACTGCAGGAAGCATACTACCAGCAAGTGTTAACCAACCAGTGATAAGCGTAGGCATACCGGAAACTAAGCCTGCTACATACGGAGCGCCGAACAATACAGCCAAGAAGGCCGGAACGAAACCCTGTAAGAAGAACAATAACATACCCACATAATGCCACTTACATGCTCCGTCGATATCACCGACTACAGCAGATTCGTCAGCCTTATGCATTAAGCCTGTGTTGACTGTCCAGATGAACATTTGCAGCATTTGTGCGAATGAAGCAACTGGGATAGCCAATGCGATAGCAACATTCTTATCGATACCCGAGATGATAGCCAAGGCGGTTGAGATGCTGGTTGCAGAAGCTGCATCCGGCGGAATAGCTGCACCGACTGAGATCGATCCTAAGTAAACGAATTCCAATGAAGCACCGATATACAAGCCCTTTGGAAGATCTCCCAAAACGAGACCCATGATGGCACCGGCTGCTAGCGGACGGTTGATCATCGTATGGAAACCTCCGTAGATGTCCCACTCGATAATACCAGCTACTACACCGACTAGTAATGCTAATCCAAAATTACCCATTTTTGTAGCCCTCCTTTTTTTAAAGAATTAAAAATGGTTATGAGAAATTCATTGCTGAATTTGTCTCCTACTTAAAATACTCATTCTTTGCTTCGACAAACCGTTTCGTGATCATCCAAGGACTGGTGATTGCTGTGCCGATAACACATGTCTTAGCGCCGGCTTTGAATGCTTCAATACAGTCTTCGCGTGTCCAAATTCTACCTTCAGCCAATACATGAACATCTTTCAATTCACTCATTGCTGTGATCATTTCAAGATCCAAACCAAGCTCGTATCTTTCTTTTGTATACTCCGTATAACCTGACATTGTACAAGCGACGATATCAGCTCCGTGTTCTTTTGCTGTTTTAGCTTCTGAAATATTTGAACAATCTGCCATAATCGCAATATTCGGAAATTCTGCGTGGATCTGACTGATAAGTTCAACACCTTTATGACCATATATATTAAGTCTTTCGGTACAGTCAAGAGCGATAATATCACTTCCGGCTGCAACTAAATCCCTAACAGCATCCATATTGGTTGTAATATAAACATCATTACCCGGAATATGTTGTTTCCAGATCCCGATGATCACATACTCTTCACCGACTGCTTGTCGAATAGCGTTGACGTATTCCGGAGAATTAGCTCTGAACCCGACACAGCCACCCATTTTACCGGCGATTGCCATTGTAACCATAGCTTCAACAGATGCATGAGGGTTTTCGTCGTAAGCTTGACAGGAGACCAGAATTTCGTTTGTGATTTTCTGTAATACATCCTTCTTCAATTTCATGGAATCACCTCTTTCAACATATATATACATGTTGTTAATTACATTCTATCTTATGATGTAACCGCTGTCAACAGCAAAATCACATTTAATTAACATAATTCATCGTGATTTTTCCATAATTGAAACCGAACGAAAATAACTGTAATGACTATGTGAAAATTCTTAAAATTTACTTATTTGATTTGTTTTTCGATCTCATTCATCAGCACTTCACCCTGCCCTTGAGCGAAAATCGTACTGAATGATTCGTAGTATCCCTTTTCAAAAGCAGATTTATCTGTGATGTACATAAAGTAACCGTTTGTGTATCCAACGAAGATTAAATCGTATTTTTCTCTTAATGGATTACTCAATGAAGAGAAAAGTTCAGCCGGTACGGTAACAAATTTTAGTTCATTGATCGTAAAAGCAGTCAGATGCAAGGTCACTTCGGTAATGGAGCCGAAGTTACGGCAAAATGCAACATTGGTTGTTGCACCTTCTACCACCGATAGAAGAAGACGCAGTTCATTTTTAGACAGTTGATTGCGGATCCCTTCATCTAATTCGTCCTGAGCTGCCTTCAGTACTGCCTCAGCTTCGCTCTGCGACGCAAATCGTTTTACCTTGAGAGCAACTTCAAATGGTTTAAATTCGATGCTATTGAGCTGTGTATAGGGCAAATCATGTAGTGTTGATTCGATCGCTTCTTTAATCACTTTTCCAAACACCGTGATCTGATGCGTTGTCGATTCTGTACGCGTAAATCGTGTGCTGATATCTCCGCAACTACCATTGATAAACATGATCATTTCATATTCATCTTCAAAAGCATCGATGACACCGCTCGGAAGATCCGAACTGATCACAGTGCTTGAACCATTAAGGATCGTTGGATGGCAAGGATAATTATAATAAAGAATCTTCTTGTTTTCTGCCGTCAGGAATTCCATCACGAATAAACGTTTATCAGAGGGTAAGGATGCATCATGGCGTTCGGATGCGACACCTTCGATCGTTGAAAATCCATAACGCATACAGAAATCAGCCAATGTCGATTCAGCTTTCAAGAAAAGGGATTCAATAACATCCGCATAGTGAGTAGCCAATGTTGCATTGTATTTGCCGAACAGACCTTCTAGCCCTTTGAATATTCCGGCATCGGTGTTTTTCAAACCACTTGGTCCTGAATGTGTATGCGTGGCACTGGCTATTATATTTGTTTTCTTGACACCGAATTTAGCTAAGCGCTTGGCGATCAAGTCAAGAAAATCATCATCGATGCAGATTGTATCCATTTGAATGAAACAGTAGTCAGAAGTAGATCGAATCAACAATAATCGTGCATATAAACTTTTATGAATACTTGTGCATGGTCTTACTGCATTAAATCCAGCAAGTTGAGTTCCTAATTCACAGTCAATATTCCCAAACGCATATCCGATTGTAGTTGTCATTATATTTCCACCTTTCATAGTGTGTGAAACTATGCAGATATCGTGAATTACTTATTTCGCTTCTTTTTTCTTTTTCAAATAGACCGAAAGATTCACATACCCGTTAAAGATCGCATATAGTGCCAAAGCCGCGATAGTGATTTGTTGTTCAATTGGGTATGGAAAAATGATTAAGAAAATAAAGATTCCGGTAGCTCCGAAGAAATATGACAATGATTTGACCAAAATGATTCTTGGATTTTGCGTGTTCAGTTCTTTTCTGCGATCATAGATCTCTCCGATATCTGGATTCTTGGTGATATTATAGCTCTTCAGCATTGAGAAACGGAAATACGCCTCAAGCAAGACTGTAACTGTCACACCTAAAACGAAACTAAACAAGAGATTTTTGTTGACGAAATAATAAAATAGAATAACTGCCATGATTCCCATCACATAGCGATTACTGATAAGTTCGAATCTCTTCACCTCATCATTTGGGATAAGGTAACAAATTTTCGAACGCTTATCATAATAAACTGACATCCCTTTGCGATACGGATAAATTCCGATTCTACGTAGATCTCTTCCCATGAGTTCCTCCATACCATCGATAATGATGGAATTATTTTACTTTTGAATACGTACGAACGATCATATTCGCTACTTCAGTAATATTTTCAGGTTCAATAAAATTATCTTTACCGGTATTGATACGGTCTACATACAATTCTTCATTCTGATCGAAATTACCGCAGGTAACCGTGATTGCGCGTGTGAAGAAATGAGTCGGTGTGAAGGTTGATCGTTTCGCATCACATTCAAGCACTGTGATATTCTTTTCGCCTTTGTAATTATCTTTCAGTCGCTTAGCATTGATGGCTAGGTTCGCTTTATGACCGATTATGATACTTTCACCGCGTCCGATACAATCGAGATAAACAAACAAGCGCTTGTCCATCGTCGTCGGTAACGCCTGGCGTATCATCTGTGCGCCCATATTATCGCCTGTACCATGATCCAAGAGTATGAAAGCGATACTTTTTTTGTCTTCCTCACGCAGATTGCGTGCGACTTCAAGCATCGATAAGATCGAGGCTGTATTTTTGTTTAGGTTGTATTTATTACCGAATCCGGTCGAGAGATAACTAATACCGAGTAATCCCAAGAAAACACTGATTGCCAGGAAAATCGGTTTTGCGTTTCCTGTAAGTGGTAGAAGATACATAGCTAAATAAATCAATACTGCGACTATGATCGTTGAGACCATGGCTGGAATCAGCGTTACATTGCGATAATTCTTCATTGATTTTTCTCCGAATAACGGATAATAGCGATAGTTTGGCCATATGATATGCGAACCTGTATCATAATGAGTACAGATAATCGTATCCGCTTCAGCCAAGTTTCCAATAAAAAGATCAATCGAATGATTCGAACCCTTCTTATCATCATTCGCATACTTGACCTGATAATCAAGTTGTGTGAACTCTTGCCCGATGGCGATCAGAAATTTCTTTTTCTGTTTCTGAGAATAACGACGACCTAACGCAATTCCATACCTTACCAGATAGTCTTCCATAACATCACGGCTGATCCGTGTCCCCGATCAGCTTTCCCCTTTTCAATTTTTACTACTTTACAAACAGTGCTACGATAAATACAATGACCGATATCGACAAAAACAGTGCACTTAAAACTAATGTGATGAATCCGAGTGTTTCGCCAAACCTCGAATCTTTCTTTTCTGAATTTCGCGCGTACATTTTTACAACAATAGAAATAACGGCACAAACGAACATAAACACATAGGCAGTTTGCAGATAATCATAGGTAAATAGTTGGATCGGAGTACCACTGAGGATTCCTTGGAGATAAGGCAATCCAATGGCAATAACCATACCGACGATCAGAACCAAGATCATCTGCCCTGACTGAAACAGAGAAGCTGTATTTGCTTTATTGTAATCAGCCGAAACAATGGATCCGGAAGGGGCTATTTTCGTACGATCTTCAATCGCACGAAAGATCGTGGCTTTTTGAATATCGGAGAATAATGAATCATCGATAACATAACTTTCATCTTCAAAAACAAATGCCAAGGGATTTCCGATTGTAAGCGTTCCGATTGGGATTTTAAAGTCGCCTTGTTTTACACGAAGAATATCATATTCCCCATGATTCTTTTTACCACGCATGCCCTTTACCGCATCAAGAATATAAATACCGGTAAATACGCCGTAGAATTTTAGTTTGGCTAAATCAAACTCTTCAACAAGACCTTTCGGTGAACTGAAGAAGCCTTTGATTTGATGATCGATGGTGAAATAGATCTTATCATCTTCAACAAGTATCGATCGATTATAATTGCGATAAAGCACTTTGTATAAAGGCCATACAGCAATAATACTCAGATAGAGGAAGATATTCGTTCGAACGATGAATGCGGCCACAAACATAGCGATTGCGGCAATGAATCCAAGCAGATATAAAATGATACGGGTAAGACTTATTATTCCAAACGGTCTGATTTTGACTTTCATGGGGTACCTCGATCTCAAAACTCATTCATCTAAATGGGCTGATTGTTGTGAAGTTGAAACGATCCTATGGACTCTTACACGTATGTTTACTAACCCTTTTTTTATTACTGCTGTTCTATTTTAATTCCGACTTTTTTTATTGTAACATCCCGACCGTAACTAATCAATGTCTGCCTTATATATACAAGTGTATTATATCCATCTCGAAGCGGTTTATCAATATCAAAAAAAGATAACAACTATGGTTGCTATCTTTGTGAGCGGTAGGATGACTGTGTCATTTTGAAACGGTCTGAACGATAAAAGGTTGCCCCATATTCAAATGCTTTACCATCTTTGAGGTGTGATACAAGTGTTATCTTAAGTAGCGGATCGCCAATTTTTACTTCAAGCAGTCCGGCTAATTTTTCATCCGCTACACACGCTTCGATGACTTGATCTGCAAAACTGAAGATTACGCCTTGATTATGTTCTAAATGATAATAGATAGAACCTTCTAATATCTCTTTTGTGCAATCCCCGAAGATCGAAGCCAGAAATGCCGAATCTTGGTAAGCGTAAGGTTTATTGTCGATGATACGGATCCGTTGGGTATACCAAATCTTCTTAGACGTAGTAATACCCAATTTTGATGCAACCAGCGGTGTCGCAACATCGTTGTGGAAAGTAACCACTTTCGTCGTTACCTTGAGTCCTTTACTATTGGCTTCTTCGGTAAAGCATGAGAAACTTTGCAAGTCTTTGAATTTAGGCCGATCGGAAACAAATGTTCCCCTTCCATGTTCTCTGTGTAATAGACCCATAACAACCAGTTCATCCAATACTTTTCGAGTTGTCATGCGTGAAACGCTGAAACGTTTTGAAAGTTCATTCTCTGATTCGATCGCTTCAAAAGGCAATATTTCCTTATTGTTCATTTTAGTCAGTAAGTATTCTTTGATCTCTTCATGTTTGAACTTTGTTTTTGGTTCCATGATTTACCTCATCTATGGTTTCATTATAGTATATACAAGTTCAATAAGGTATAGTAATTTGGATTGAAATATAAACAATTTACTCTATTGTCTGATTAATTAAAAAACAGCCGACCTGACATGACTGTTTTTTTAAATTTCTCAACAACGACTAGGAATCAGGAATTGTGTCCCCACAGACACCCCAAATTGAGTTTCAGGTTATTACACCTTACCTCTCTATTATAAGAACAAATTGTTATTAGCACAACTGTATTTTTGTTGATATGACCAGTTGGCCATAATTATGACCAGTTGGGCATTATAATCATTTTAATAACGAGCCCAATACACCTCTTACCAGCTCTCTTCCCAACTGCCGGCCGACGGTGTTAAACATACTCTGAGCTGCTTTATTTAACGGTGATGTGGTGGTTCTGCGTCGCGTACTTGTCTGCCGGATTGTTGAACGAGTCGGTGCATTCGCCTTCTGTTGAATTGAACGTTGCTCCTCCATATCTTCTTGCTTCATACGTTTTGTCAAGAGTTCATAAGCTGATTCACGATCGATCATCCGGTTGTATTTTGAATCAAACGGTGACTCTTGAATCAATTCATTACGTTGTTGCGGTTGCAGGGTTCCAATGATACTGTGCGGGGGAAAAACGAACGCACGCTGGACAATCGAAGGCCTTCCGTCATTGTCCAGAAATGAAATTAGTGCTTCACCGGTTTTTAATTCACCCAATGTGCTTGCTACATCTAATTTAGGATTCGGTCTGAACGTTTGAGCAGCTGCCTTAATAGCTGTTTGTTCGCGTGGCGTATAGGCGCGCAATGCATGTTGAACGCGATTTCCCAGTTGGCCCAATACTCGATCGGGAATATCGATTGGATTTTGTGTAACAAAGAAAACACCCACTCCTTTTGAGCGAATCAAACGAACAACTTGTTCGATCTTATCTAAAAGTACTCGTGGAGCATCCGTGAATAACAGATGCGCCTCATCAAAAAAGAACACTAATTTTGGTTTATCCACATCACCGACTTCCGGGAGTACTTCAAATAATTCCGATAATAACCATAAAAGGAAGGTTGAGTACAGATTCGGCGATTGGAAAAGTTTTTCCGATGCTAGCACATTTATGCATCCTCGGCCATCATTATCAGTCTTTATGAAATCCATAATATCAAGTGCCGGTTCACCGAAAAATTGTTCTGCTCCCTGTGATTCTAAACTCAATAATCCCCGCAGTATCGTACCGACAGTCTGCTTAGAGATACTTCCGTATTCGATTGTATAGTCAGCGGCATGTTCACCGATGTAATTCAATAATAAGCGAAGGTCTTTCAAATCGATCAACAACAATCCTTGGTCATCTGCGATTTTGAACGCAATATTCAATACACCGGATTGGGTGTCATTGAGATTAAGAAGTCTTGAAATAAGTAACGGTCCCATATCGCTGATTGTGGTTCTGATCGGATGTCCGAGTTCTCCAAAAATATCCCAAAGACGAGTTGGATATCCATTGAATGAGAAATCACTGATTCCCATCATCGTAAGTCTTTCCTGCATTTTTGGATTCATCGTTCCTGGTACCGCAATACTTGCCAAATCACCTTTGATATCTGACATAAAAACAGGAATTCCGTGATCACTGAATGATTCGGCTAATACCTTTAGAGATATTGTTTTCCCGGTGCCGGTTGCGCCGGCAATCAAGCCATGACGATTAAGCATTCTAGAAAAATAACTTACTTCAACTTCACCTTTAGCAACAACACTTTGATAGGTTTCTGACATACTCAGTACCCCCGTTTATACTTTCATTATAGGTGAACATTTTGCTTTTTTCAACTTGAGTGATAATAAAAAAAATCTCATTTCGGAGATCGTTATCGAATGATTCTGAAAATTCGGTTTCGAACAAATTCAAGAGTCGTTAGCGGGATGCGTTTCGTTCTTAAAAGCGGTTCTCCATTGATCAATCTACGTGGATTTTCAATGAAGATAAGTTCGCTGTTTGCGCGCCCAATCTTCTGAGTAACTCGTTCTGCAACATCGTCTAAACGACAAATACGATTGCCTTCACCGGTATGCGCATCCGAACAGATGATATGGACATAGCCTTCTTTAAGGAGCCTCCATGACAATGAAGTAATCAACTTACTATGCATTCCCAATAAACTACTACGATTGATTTGAATATAGTAACCACTTGATAGCCAATCTTTGACACTTTCCATCATTTCTTTTTCAGTTGAGAAATAGCGTTCCGGATGAGCAATCATAATCTGAATACCACTATTAGCTATTTCGAATATTCGGTCATTGATTTCGCGGATATTTGAAACGTTTTTGGCATATTCAACCAAAAGGACATTCGTCGATTCAAGGAGTACATAATTACCTTCCAGAAAACGATTCAACGATGATTCATTTAGATAAAACTCCGAACCTTTATAGACGCTGATAGGGAGTTCATGACGTAAAGCCAGCGCTTTAAGCCGATCTACAGCATCAACCACTTGTTCAACAGAATTATCATATTTTCCGTTAGGAATCATATGCGGGGTACAGAATAGTTTAGTGATGCCAGAATCCACCGCAGTTGTCAGAAAAATCAGCGCCTCAGATTCATCCTTGACACCATCATCGATATTCCAACAGCCATGGCTGTGAAAATCACTGAGTTCCATTTTCATAATAAGCGATCTCGCCTAAAACCGGAAGTTGAAGTAATGTTTCGGCATCTTGTCGTCCATGGATCGTACGATCCATCAATTTCTTGATCAACACAAAAGCAGTAGCCAGTCCTAATCCGAGAAATCCACCAATCAATGTATTCAACCTTGTGTTAGGTCCTACTTTAAGATAAACAGGTTCGGCTTTATCAATCACCCTGAGATTATCGATTTTCATGATCGTTTCAACCTGTGAGATAAATACCGTTACAACTTTATTCGCAATCTCCGCTGATAATTCAGGATCTGTCGTGATAGAGGAAATCGATATGATTTCCGTATCATCAATGGAATTGATACTGAGCGTTGCACGTATTTGTGCTTCCGTCAGTTCAAACGCAGAGAGGGCTTCGGTAACTTCATTCAATACACTCTTGCTTTTAGCAATCTGGGCATAGGTATTTGTCAGCTTCTGATTGGTTAAGATTTCATTGTAATTGACAACTCCACCGGTAACCGTCGGTTTGATGTAGATTGTTGACACACTTCGATATGTTTTTGGTATCATAAAATACGTAAAAGAAAAAGCGATGATTAATCCCACAACTGTACAGCTTACTAAAAAAATGATGTTTTTCCGCACCACTTTCAACAGTTCCAGTAAATCTATTTCAGTTTCAAGTTCTTCTTTTTTGTTAAATTGTTCGTCCATTTTTTTCACCCAAATGTATTTTAACATATAAATCAGTTGATTTAGACAACTATCCGTGTAAAGTAGCCACTATTTACCTGAGTTACCTATATATCATTTACTTATTTGCCTAATTATTCTAAAATGATGTTGTTAAGGGGGATTTTCCATGTCAGAAAGATTACTGGTTACGTTACTGGATCAAAGCGCAAAATCCAAAGGATACGGCTACGGTTCTGAGTATGCGGAAGCATACCGTCATCTACGTACTAATATAGAGTTTTCCTCATTTAATCAGGATACTAAAGTATTTTCAATCGTTTCCGCCTATCCGAGCGAGGGAAAATCAACTGTTGCTTCCAATCTGGCTGTTGTTATGGCAGGCCATTATCAACGAGTTTTGTTGATCGATTGCGACCTAAGAAAACCGGTCATTCATAAATTATTTCATGCTTCTAACCGAAATGGGATCAGTAATTTATTGTTGGAACATAATTTCGAGCCGGCCAATATCACAAAATACTTTCAGCAAGTACTTCACCCAAATATTACCAATGAACTTTTTATTATCACGGCCGGTCCAAGTGTTCCTAATCCTTCTGAGATGGTTTCTTCAAAGAAATTTCTGACACTGATTCAAAAACTTCGTGAAACATTCGATATCATTATCATGGATGGACCTCCGGTACTTCCGGTTCCTGATTCGATTCCGATCGGACTGGCAGCTGATGGGACGTTGTTTATCATCGCCAACGAGCAAACCAATCGAGATGCCGCAAAAGTCGCGATTACACAATTAAAAAGAGCACAAGTCAATGTGTTGGGCACTGTATTGACAATGATGCATGAAGATGAGAAGAGTTATAAATACTCCTACTACAACGAAGATCGAAAAGAAGACAAGAAGCCAACTAAAAAAATCCTTGGACTCTTTAAAAAGAAGTAATCAAAGTTATATAGGGTTGATCCATCGAATCAACCCTTTTTTATGGATTGAGAAAAGACAACTGCTTGCGCAATTGTCTTTTTACTTACTCATTAAGAGTTATCACTTTTTTCGATAAATAACTTGCTTGAACATCAATCAGTCGTTGATTCGAAGAGCCTCGAAAATGTAGCTGAAGATCGCGCAAACTTAACGTGAACGGGCCATCTACCAGCACATCGATATAGGAAAGAATCAACTGGTTAGTTTGATCATTCAACAGTTCTTCATAGTAATAACCGGTATAGACCCAAATCGACAATCCGGCCTTCTTGAGCATCCGTACAATCGTCAATAATGCTTCTTTTTGATTGAAAGGTTTACCACCGGATATTGTGATTCCGCTCAGCATCTTTTTATGTGTAAGTTCATCGATGATCACTGAGATTTCGGAAGTGAATCCACCTTTAGGATCTTGTGTTTTTTTATTATGACATCCCAAACAATCTCTTTCGCACCCTTGAAACCAGATGACACTTCGCATTCCGGGACCATCGGTTATACTGTCATGCAGAATGACATCAGCCAAGCGTACGGTGTTTGACACGTTGCTTTTCCTCAGCTCTTTTAGCGTTATTAAAACGATCTAATGTCCCTACCAAATAACCGGTGATGCGACGGATCCGTTCAAATTTGAATTCACTTTCATTTTCGTTTCTGCCGCATTGCGGACAGATATTTCCCTTGATGATCCCGTTATATCCACAGTCTGGGTCCCTGTCCAGTGGGTGATTAATACTCCCATAACCAATTCCTGCTTGTTTCATGGTACGAATGATCAATTCGAAGGCTTCCAAATTGGCGGATGGATCACCATCAACCTCCACATAAGTGATGTGTCCGGCATTGGTCATCTCGTGGTAAGGAGCTTCGATATGGATCTTGTCATAGATGGAAATCGGATGATAGACCGGGACATGAAAAGAGTTTGTATAATAGTCGCGATCCGTGACACCTGATATCTCACCATAGATCTTCTTATCGAGTTGAGTAAAGCGACCCGATAAGCCTTCAGCCGGTGTTGCCAATAAGGTAATGTTCAACTGATGTTTGATTGAAGCTTGGGCAATTCGATCTGCCAGATGTCGGATGATCTTCAACCCCAATAAACGGGCTACTTCACTTTGACCATGATGAGCACCTACCAAGGCGACTAAACATTCCGCCAGTCCGATGAAACCAATACTCAATGTACCGGTCTTAATGACATCTTCCAGTGTGTCTTCACTGGCTAGATTTTCACTCCCCGCCCAAATTCCTTGTCCCATCAGAAATGGAAAATTCTTTACTTTCTTGGCTGATTGTAGTTTCATGCGATCTATCAGCTGTTCAATGACTTCATCGGTGATATCGTCCAATTCCTTGAAGAATAAAGCATCATTTTCAATAATATTCACATCATTTCGGTGTTTTATTCCCAATCGAACTAGATTAATCGTTGTGAATGAAAGATTGCCACGCCCGTTGACGGTATTATTCCCATTGATATCGGCGATTACTCGCGTTCTGCATCCCATATAAGTAACTTCACTGTCAGGATTGTTTTCGCGATAATACTTGAGGTTGAACGGTGAATCAAGAAAACTGAAATTTGGGAATAAGCGTTTACTACTGACTCTCATCGCTAATCTGAATAAATCATAATTTGGATCTGTCGGATTATAATTGATTCCCTCTTTTACTTTGAATATGAGAATCGGAAAGATCGCTGTCTCCCCATTTCCTAAACCGGCTTCCTGGGCTAAAAGCAGATTTTTCGAGATCAGTCTTCCTTCGACACTCTGATCTGTACCGAAATTAATACTTGAAAACGGTACTTGAGCTCCGGCTCGCGAATGCATCGTATTCAAATTGTGGATCAATGACTCCATCGCTTGATATGTTTTTCGATCCGTGTCGGCGACTGCTTCACGATAGACAAAATCATGAAGTTCATCTACGACCGAACTAGAGTGATCAGATGAAAACGAACTGCGAATTAGCAGATGATTTCCCATCAATAGTGTTTTTGAATCGATTTCAGGAATAGTCAGATGCAAAAGTACACATGCTTTGCGTAAGTGTTCGAGATAAACTTTTCTGAACGTTTTTTTGACTCCATCAGCCATGTAATAGTCAAATGCAGGTATACTTTGACCTCCATGTTGATCATTTTGATTGCTTTGGATCGCAATAGCAGCCAGTGCTGCATACGACATGATATCTTGAGGTTCACGAATAAAACCATGTCCGGTACTGAAACCGTTGGTTAACAAACGTTTTAGATCGATCTGACAGCATGTCAATGTTCCCATGTTGTAAAAATCAAGATCATGAATATGAATATCTCCGGATCGGTGCATTTCAGCGTGTTTAGCCTTCAATAAATAATCCATGCAGAATTCCCGTGAGATCGTACTCCCATATTGAAGCATCGTTCCCATCGCAGTATTTCCATCAATATTTGCATTTTCACGTTTGAGATCCGATGAATCAGCGAATGTGATTTCTTCGACCGACTTCATCAATCTTGTTTTTAGACTTCTGGCGCGTGATCTTTCATTTCTATATAGAATGTAGGCTTCGGCTGTTTTAGCGTTATCACAGTGGATGAGTGTCTCTACAACCGCATCTTGAACTTCTTCGATCTCAAAGGTAGATTTCCCCGATATATTCAGTGAATCCTCAACCTTTTGAGCGATCAACTCTGCCTCGCGAAGCAGAACCTCTCTACCTTCTTTTAAAGCTATGCTCTGTTGTGCCTTATAAATCGCAATCGTAATCTTTTCTTTGGTGTACGGAATCACTCGTCCGTCACGTTTAACAATTGTTGTAACCATTTTTTCTCCTTTCCGAAAAAAAGAACTCTAGTCATACGAATAGAGTTGCATTACAAAAAGGACTTTTGCAAGCACGCTTATCCTTCGTAAGCAACTTATCGATAACAGTTAATGGCAGGTCTTCCGACTGTGCTTCATCATCTGATCACCTTCCCATATGCGAACATACAGTGGTATAAAATCAGACTCCGCATGACGGCGGCGAGGACCGTGCAGGCTTTTCCTGCTTCCCTTTTAATGTGTTGAACAACCTTTAACTTATTAAGTTTGAATTTATTGTAACATGCTTAAGCCCGTCTCTACAACAGAGGCGGGTTCTTTCACACGATTGATTTTTTCAGAGATAACTTTCGATCATAAACACATAATTAAATTCAATAAGAAATGATATACTGCCTTTTTGCTTCGATGCATTCGATTCTCGGTGCACCTTCCAGTACCCACTTTGAATCAGTCTCGTGATGATAGTTTTGATCGAATAGTTCGGATACTTCGACCCCCAATGTCCAATCCGGGAGTTGACCTTTGATCAAAACATCTAAAAAAGCAATCATCCCTTCATGGATCGAAGTCGTATCTGTAAAATCAGCTGTTTCCTTGAGGATGATCTTCTTGGCACTCCCTTCCTGTGAATAGTAAAAATAAGCAACAGTTGTTGAACACTTGAATGTTTGACGGATACGAACCGACCCATTCATCGATACGACACTACGTTCAGACTCCTCTACAATACACGGCTCAGCATTCTCGAAAAATGACTCATTTACATAGTTCTTATTATTGTCCAAGACCTTCGTCATTTTAGTTGAAATGCTTTGTTCTGAACAACCCCACAACAGTACAAACATCAAAAAAAGTAGTAGTCTCTTTTTCATAAGTTTGGCCCCCCATCACTTTTGATTACTTACTTTATAACATTCCTACAATCTCAACGCAAGACATTATTAGAATATATAACAAATAACTGTTTGAATATAAAATTTGGTGTAATTCTGTAGATAAGGACCTAATGATTCTGAAATCCTTATATCGTCAACAGATTCTGCATTTTCACACTTCGGTTGGTCAATGATACAATGGAGTCTTTCGTTTTCTGAAGGAATACCATCAGTTTTTCCTGATCATCCATCCCAATGAAGCGTCGGATAAACACATATAGTGCAAGATAGCGA